>DASXAI010000028.1:0-3083 GCA_036406775.1 Acidimicrobiales bacterium | reverse complement strand
GTTGGGGAACAGCTCTCCGGCGTCGGCACGGAACACGGCCGTACAGCTGGGCTCCAGTCCCACCACGAGCTTCCCTTCACGAACCCAAGGGGCCAGGGCCGCGATGGTCCGGCGCAGCACGCGCTTGGCCGTCTTCAACTGGCCGGTGGAGATCCAGGTCAACCCGCAGCACAGGCGTCGCTCCGGCAGGGTGACGCGCCAGCCGGCTTCTTCCAACACCTCTACCGCCGCCCGGCCGACCGAGGGGTGGAAGTGGTTGGTGAACGTGTCAGGCCAGAGCATCACCTCGCCGCGCCGGCCGTCGCCGGCGGGCCGGCGGTGAGCGAACCACTTCCGGAGCGACTCGGGTGCGAAGTAGGGGAGCTCGCGGTGCTCGTCGATGCCGCCCATGCGCTTGACCAGGGGGCTCAGCATTCGGGTGTGGACCACGGCGTTGACCATCCGCGGTGCTGAGGTGGCGAGTTCGGCCCACACTGGCAGCCAGCCCATCGAGTAGTGCGACGCGGGCCGGAGGCGGCGAGCGTAGTGGTGAGCCAGGAACTCGGCCTTGTAGGTGGCCATGTCGACGTTCACGGGGCAGTCGGCCTTGCACCCCTTGCAGGCCAGGCAGAGGTCGAGGGCGTCGCGCACCGCCGTGGATCTCCAGCCGTCGGTCACCGCGCCACCCCGCTCGGCGCCGTCGAGCATCTCGAAGAGCAGGCGCGCCCGGCCCCGGGTGGAGTGCTCCTCCTCCTGGGTGACCATGTAGGAGGGACACATGACGCCGCCGTGGCTGCGGCGGCACTTGCCCACGCCGACACAGCGCAGGACGGCCCGGCCGAAGTTGCCATCGTCGTCGGGGTAGCGGAACTCGGTGTCGAGCTCGGAGTGCTGATAGTCGCGGCCGAGCCGGAGGTTGGAATCGAGGGGGCGAGGCGCGGCGACCTTGCCGGGGTTCATGCGATCGAGCGGATCGAAGATCGCCTTCATCCGGCCGAAGGCCGACACGATTTCCGGCCCGAACATTCGAACCAGGAGTTCGCCGCGGGCCTGGCCGTCGCCGTGCTCGCCCGACAACGAACCACCGTGGGAGACGACGAGATCGGCGGCCCGTTCGAGGAAGGAGCGGAATTGCGCGACGCCCTCGGCCGTCATGAGGTCGAAGGGGATCCGTGTGTGCACGCAGCCTTGGCCGAAATGGCCGTACAGGGAGGCCTCCGTGAAGCCGTACTCCTCGTACAGACGGTTCAGGTCGCGGAGATAGTCGCCGAGCCGGGAGGGATCGACGGCCGAATCCTCCCATCCAGGCCACGTGTCGGCCTGGCCCGGCACGCGCGCCGTGGCCCCGAGGGCTGCCTCCCTGACGTCCCAGAGCTCCTGTTCCCGTTCGGGGTCGTCGAAGAAGGCCACGTCGGAGCTGTCGCGCGACCGTCCGACGGCGGCGAGCAGCTTGTCGGCGCTGGCGTCGGCCTCCTTCTTCGTCGTCCCGCCGAGCTGGACCAGCAGCCACGCCTGGCCCGCCGGCAGCAGCTCGAGGGCCTGGGGGTTCAGGCCCTTGGCCCGTTGGAAGCCGACGAGCTTGTGATCGATGCCCTCCAGTGCGATGGGCGTGCTGCCCAACACGGTCGGCACTGCGTCGGCGCTCGACGCCACGTCGGGATAGCCGAGCAGCACTACGGTTCGCGCCGGCACGACCGGCACGAGCCGAAGCTCGGCCCGTAGGACGGTCACGAGCGTGCCTTCGCTGCCGACGAGCGCCCGAGCGACGTTGAACCCGTACTCGGCGAGCAGCGAATCGAGGTTGTACCCCGACACGCGTCGCGGGATGTGTGGATAGCGCCGGCGGATCTCCTCGGCGTACTCGTCGCGCAGGTCGAGGAGCTGGCGGTAGACCTCGGCTCGACGACCTCCGCTCGCCATGATGGCGGCGAAGTCCGCGTCGCTCGTGGGTCCAACCCACATCCGGGTGCCGTCATAGAGCAGGACTTCCAACCGCTCGACGTTGTCGACCACCTTGCCGGTCCGTTGCGCGGTGGCGCCACACGAGTTGTTGCCGATCATGCCGCCCAGCGTGCAGTGGTTGTGCGTGGCCGGCCGAGGCCCGTACTCGAGACCAGTGGACGTCAGCTGAGCGTTCAACGCATCGAGCACGATGCCCGGCTCCACCACACAGCGGCGGCGCGCCGCGTCCACCGACACGAGGCGGTTGCAGTACTTCGACCAATCGATCACGACCGCTTCATTGGTGCACTGACCGGCCAGACTGGTCCCTCCACCTCTCGACAAGAGCGGTGCACCGTGACGCCGGCAGACGTCGACGGCGGCGACGGCAGCGTCGATTGAACGGGGTACGACGACCGCGACGGGAACCTGGCGGTAGTTGGATGCATCGGTCGAGTACGCCCCGCGAGACCCGGCGTCGAAGCGCACCTCGCCGTCGACGGCCTGTCGCAGCTCGAGTTCGAGGCCGCGTCGGTCGACCGGCGTCTCCTCGGGAGGACGCCGTACGGGCGACGGCAGGCGGACCGTGGTCACGCCCGTAGCTGGCTGATCTTGTCGCGGGCCACCGTGGCGAGCACTGAGGCTTTGTGGGGCTGTCCTCGCAGGAACGCCTGCATGAAATGCTTCGCCTGCTCGTAGGTGACGCTGCCGGGCATGGGCGGCTCGTCGGGATTGACGTCGCAGTCGACGATCCCCGGCCCGTCGTGGGCCAGAAGGTCTCGCACCGCGCCTTCGACGTCAGCCGGTTCCGTGACCTTGGCTCCAAAGCCGCCGCATGCCCTGGCCCACGCGGCGAAGTCAGCCTCGGGCTGCTGGTGGCGGACGGCGTACTCCGGAAAGCCCAGCACGATCTGCTCCCACAGGATCTGCCCGTACGAGTTGTTGTTGTTGACGACGACCTTGATCGGCAGCTCGTGGCGGACGGCGGTGAGGAACTCCGCCATGAGCATGGCGAACCCCCCGTCGCCCACGAATGCGATCACTTGCCGACCCGGAAACGCGTGCTGCATGGCGATGGCGTACGGGAGCCCTGGGGCCATGGTGGCCAGATTTCCCGACAGGTAGAACTGGCGGTCACCTCGGATGGTCCAGTGCCGGGCCGC
>DASXAI010000027.1:0-8388 GCA_036406775.1 Acidimicrobiales bacterium | reverse complement strand
CGGGTCGGGCATCGGCGTGGGCTCGATCTCAGTGCACCCGGCGGGCTTTGTGCACGGCCCGCAACCGGGCTCGCTGGAGGCGGCCCGCCCCAAGGACCGCACCGAGGAGGTGGCCGTGATGGTCGACACCTTCCGGCCGTTGCTCGTCTCCGACGACGCCCGCTCGGTCGCCGATCCTGACTACCCGTGGACGTGGGCCGGAGGCGCCGCAACGGCCAGCCGGTAGAAACGTGGTCATGCGCATCACGTTGTCGTCTGGCACGCCCGCGGCTCTGGCCAAGGCCGACGGCGAGGCCGTCATGGGCTTGGTCATCGCGCCCGACATCTTCGGACTGCGGCCGCTGTTCGACGACATGGTCGACCGCATCGCCACCGAGCAGCACATGACCGTGTGCGCGCCCGAGCCGTTTCCGGCCCAGGACCTGCCGCTCGACGTCGAGGCGCGGTATCCGGCGGTGGCCGAGCTGCGTGATGAGCTCGTGCTGCGCGACCTCGTGGAGGCGGCGGACGCGACGAGCGCCGAGCGCGTCGGGCTCGTCGGCTTCTGCATGGGCGGCATGTACGCGTTGAAGGCGGCGGCCCTCGGCCGCTTCGATCGCATCGTGAGCTTCTACGGCATGATCCGTCTGCCCGAGGTCTGGCGCGGCGACAACCACGGCGAGCCCCTCGACTTCGTCGCCCGGCCGGGCGCGTCCGCGGTCCTCGCCATCGTGGGCGGACGCGACCCCTACACGCCGCCCACCGACGTAGCCGCCCTCGAGTTCGCGGGTGCCACCGTCGTGCGCTACCCCGACGCCGACCACGGGTTCGTGCACGACGCCAGCCGGCCCCACCACCGCGTCGACGACGCCGCCGACGCGTGGGAGCGGGCGTGGGCGTTCCTGCGGGGCTGACCTCTGCCCCCTTGCGTTTCACGCTTGTTTGAGAACCTCAGAGGTTCTTCAGCAAGCGTGAAACCGGAGGAGTGTGGGCGGGTTATCTCGCCCGGAGCGTGAGGCGGTCTCGCTGCACGATGCGGTATCGGCGGTCGTGCTGCTCGATCCAGCCGAGGCGGATGAAGCTGGCGATGGCCTTGTTCACGCGCTCGCGAGACGCACCCACCATGCCGGCCAGCTCCTCCTGGGTGACCGGCAGGAGGAACTCGTCGGCCCCGCCGGCCAGCTCGAGGAGGCGCTTGGCCGTGCGCCCCGTGACGTCGAGGAACACCGAGTCGGCCAGCGCCTCGTCCATGGCCCGGATGCGGCCCGACAGCAGCCGCACGACGCCCCACAGGAGGGCGGGGTCGGCTTCGAACATCGCCCGTACCGGCTCGCTCGGGATGGCGAGCACCTGTGACGACTCGAGGGCTCTCGCCTCGGCCGACCGCGGCAGTCCGTCGAGCAGGCCCATCTCGCCGAAGAGGTCGCCTGGCTCCATCAGCGCGAACACGCTCTCGCGCCCGTCGATCGAACGGCTGGCGATGGCGATGCGTCCGGCCAACACGACGAAGAGCTCGTCGGGGATGGCACCCTCGTCGAAGAGCACGTCCCCGCGGACGAGGGTGCGGACGATGCCGCGCTTCTCCAGCTCCGTCAGCTGATCACGGCTGACGCCGGCGAAGAATTCGGTCGCAGCCAGCAGGTCTTCGTAAGCCATGCAGAGGAGAGAGGGTACTACCCTGCCGCGGCGTGCCCGGGGCTGTGTGGACGATCGTCGTGGCCGCAGGGTCTGGCACCCGCTTCGGCGGCGCCAAGCAGTTCGCCGAACTCGACGACCGACGCGTTATCGATTGGGCGTGCGAGCCGGCGGGCGAGGTGTCCGACGGCGTCGTGCTGGTGGTGCCGCCGCCCGACGTGGACGCCCACACGGTGGCGGGCGGTGCCACGCGCGCCGAGTCGGTGCGGCGGGGTCTGGCCGCCGTGCCATCCGACGCCGCCATCGTGGTCGTGCACGACGCCGCCCGGCCCTTCGCGGGTGTCGACCTCTTCACGGCCGTCATCGACGCCGTGGGCGCTGGTGCCGATGGCGCTGTCCCCGCCGTCACCGTGGCCGACACCATCAAGGAGGTCGATAGCGACGGCGTGGTGGTAGCCACGCCCGATCGCTCTCGCCTCGTCGCCGTGCAGACGCCGCAGGCCTTCCGGGCCGACGTGCTGCGTCGAGCCCACGCCGGCGGCGCCGAGGGCACCGACGACGCGGCCCTCGTCGAAGCGGCCGGCGGCCGGGTGGTCACCGTCCCTGGCGATCCCGCCAACCGCAAGATCACCGAGCCCGCCGACCTCGACTGGGCCCGCCAGCGCGTGAGCGGCGGGGCCTGCCGTCCGTGATGCGAGTCGGCCAGGGCTTCGACGTCCACCGCTTCACCGACGATCCGGCGCGCCGCCTCGTACTCGGCGGGTGCGAGTTCCCCGACGAGCGGGGCCTGGCCGGCCACAGCGACGCCGACGTGGTGGCCCACGCCGTCGCCGATGCCCTGTTGGGCGCGGCCGGCCTCGGTGACATCGGCCAGCACTTCCCCGACACCGATCCGCGGTGGGCCGGGGCCGACTCGATCCTCCTGCTGCGCGAGGTGCGGCGCATGCTGGTGGACGCCGGGTGGGCCGCGGCCAACGTCGACTGCAACGTCGTGTGTGAACGGCCCAAGCTGGCGCCTCGCCGGGGGGAGATGGAGGCGCGCCTCGCCGACGCCACCGGGGCGCCCGTGAGCGTCAAGGGCCGCCGGGCCGAGGGACTCGGCGCCATCGGCCGGGGTGAGGGCATCGCCTGTTGGGCCGTGGCGTTGGTGGCGCGGACGTGACGCCGCGGCCGACGAGCCGGCGCGGGCCGGTGCGGCCGGCGCGCCCGACCTACCGCGACCGTGACCGCGACCGGGGACTCGGCGGCGAGCAGGTGGAGGGGCGCCAGGCCGTCCGGGAGTTGCTGCTGGCCGGCCGGCGCAAGGTCCGCGAGCTGTGGGTGGCCAACGATCTGGAGGACGCCGGCGTCATCGCCGACATCGTCGACCTGGCCACCGATCGACGGGTGCAGATCCTCGAGGTCAGCCGCAAGAAGCTCGACGCCCAGGCCCGCAGCGAGGCGCCGCAGGGCGTGCTGGCCAAGGCGGCGCCGCTGCGCGAGGCCGACCTCGACGACCTGGCCCGATCGGCCAAGGGGGGCCCGCCGCCGTTCCTCGTCGCCGTCGACGGCGTCACGGACCCGGGCAACCTCGGAGCCCTCCTGCGCTCGGCGGAGGGGGCGGGGGCGACGGGCGTCCTCGTCCCGAAGCACCGCGCCGTCCACGTGACGCCCACGGTGGCCAAGGCGGCCGCCGGTGCCATCGAACACCTGCCCATCGCCGTCGTCCCCGGGCTGCCGGCCGCGCTCCAGCGGGTCAAGCAGCTCGGGTGCTGGATCGTCGGTCTCGACGACGCCGTCGAGCGGTCGTTGTTCGACCTCGACGACCTCGGCCAGGAGCCCCTCGTGCTCGTCCTGGGGGCCGAGGGCGCCGGGCTCTCACGGCTGGTGCGCCAGCGCTGCGACGTCGTGGTGGCCATCCCGATGCTCGGCCAGCTGTCGTCACTCAACGTGTCGGCGGCCGCCACCCTGGCGTGCTTCGAGGTGGCGCGCCAACGGCTCGCCCGCTGAGCCGGGTGCGGGACTCGAACCCGCTACCTGCGCTTTACAAGAGCGCCCCGAGACGCTCGCACTGGTCCTCGAGGGAATCACGATTCAGCGCGGCAAAACGATCCGTCAGTTCGGCTGAATGTCCCGGCTATACGTAGTCCGATTCCAGATTTCGAAAAAGCGACCCTGATCGAGATCGGCCCAGATCAAGATGGTTGCGATTGGCTCAGTAACCGGGTAGGGGAGGACGGGAAACGCGAAGATCGCTTTCATCTGGACATCCACGGAGCTCGCTTCACCAGCGTGAAGCTCCTTATCGGGCAGGTCGAACCACCTGTCTCCACCGACAACCTCCGCGAATTGCGTACCCGCAACATGCACCTTGGCGAGATTGAAGACGATCTGGGGTCGAACCACGTCTGCCACATAGGCTGTGTTCGTTCCGGTGACACGGACCGTAAACGGCTCGTCGACGTGGATGATGTCCCCTACTGTGCTCACGACCCGGGCAGAGACTCTGAGGTACCCGCGCAGATCGTCGTGAAGTGCCTGAGCAGACATTGTGGCTCCTTAAGGTAGAGACTGCGTTGTTAGAACGCAGACATACGCTCAGGAGCGTTGTACCTGCCCGCCTCCGGCGGCTGCATCGGGGAAATCCCTAGTTCGACCGTGAACCTACGATGCGGTAAGGCCGCTCGTTCCATCTGAGGATTCGCCAGGCAGTCGTCCAGACAGTTCGACCGAGTGGCGTTGATGCTGGCCCAAGTCCAGTCCACCCACTCGGTGGGACCTCAACGCCAGATCACGCAATCCCACCGGCACGGCACGTCTGAGCCGGGTGCGGGACTCGAACCCGCTACCTGCGCTTTACAAGAGCGCCGCTCTGCCTGCTGAGCTAACCCGGCCTGCGGCCACGTTAGAGCCCGGTCCCGCCGGGGGGCGGCCGGAGGCGAGGGTGCTTGTATTGCCCGGTCCCGCCGGGCAGGCTGTTTGGCGTGGCGTTGACGGACCAGGAGCGGGCGATCCTCGACTTCGAGCGCAGCTGGTGGACCGCGGACGGTGTCAAGGAGGCGCTGATCGAGGAGCGGCTCGGCCTCACGGCCAGCCGCTACTACCGCCAACTCAACGAACTGCTCGACCGTGACGACGCTCTCGAGCACGACCCGCTCGTCGTGCGCCGCCTGCGTCGGCTACGGGAGCGGCGGCGGCGGGCCCGGGTGGAGGGCGCCCAGGCCCGGCGAGGGGTCGAGGGGTGAGCCGCCGGCCACCGCCTCGCCCGGCCGCCAACACCGCGGCGCGAGGCGCCGTCGTCGTGATCGTCGCTGTCCTGCTCGGCGTGTGGATCCTCAGCGAGATCGACTCCAGCACCGCCGTCGACGCCGGCGGGGGCACGTCCAGCCCCACCACCGTGGCGACCACCGTGGCCACCACCGTTGCCGCCCCCACCACGACCGCCGTCGACAAGGCCAGCTTCACGGTGATCGTGGCCAACGCCTCGGGGACGTCGGGTGCCGCCGGCCGCAAGAGCGATGCGATGAAGGCCGACGGCTACCAGGTGGCCGAGCCGGTCACGAACCAGACCAAGTCGGACACGACGACGATCTTCTACTTGAGCGGGTACGAGGCCGCGGCCCAGAACGTGGCGGCCTACCTCAACATCAGCGATATCCAGGCGATGCCCACGCCGCCTCCGGTCGACCTCGGCCAGGCCCAGGTGCTCGTCAACCTCGGCCGCGACATCGCGTCCGACGCCGCGACACAAGTGACGACCACCACCGTCAAACAGTGAGCGTCACGCCGTAGGTTTTCCTCATGGCTCAGCGACCTACCCAACCGGAGCGGCCGACACGGCCCTGGTGGGTCATGCCGTTGCTCGTCGTGTTGGCCATCCTCGGCGTGATCTACCTCGTTCGGCTCGTGGTCGGGTTCGTGTTCGCGTCCGTCGGCCTGCTGTTCGTCGTGGCGTTGCTCGTGGCCGGCTTCGTCTGGTTCACCCGCTCCAAGACTTGAGCCATTCGGCCACGGCTTCCTCGATGCACCAGGCCGGATCGGTCAGGGCCCGGTCGCGGCCGAACCGCTCCACGAGCGACACCGTGGGCATCTTGGCGTCGGCCTCGTCGAACACCTCGCCCGCCACGGCCAGCACCGGCACGCCGGCCTCGGCCGCCAGCGCGACCACTCCGCCCACCACCTTGCCCTCGAAGCTCTGCGCGTCGAGGAAGCCCTCACCCGTCACCACGAGGTCGGCGTCGGCGATCACGTCGTCGAGATGGAGCTCGTCGGCGATCACGTCGAACCCGCTCACGAGCTTGGCCCCGTGCACGGTGAGCCCGCCGGCCAGACCGCCGGCGGCGCCCCCGCCCGGGACCTCTCGTACCTCGACCGCGTAGTCGTCGAGGTACACCTGGGCCAGCCGCTCGAGCCGTCGTCTCAGCAGTTGGACCTGGGCCGGGCTGGCCCCTTTCTGCGGCGCGAACACTTCGGCGGCGTCGAGGAAGCGCGTGCGCACGTCGCAGGCGACGATGAGGTCGGCGCCCCGCAACCGGCCGGGCGTCCAGATGGCCCGGATGGCACCGAGCCCGCCGTCGGTGGTGGCCGAGCCGCCGACGCCGACCACGATGCGCCGGGCGCCGGCGTCGAGGGCGGTGGCGATCAGCTCGCCGGTGCCATGGGTGGTGGCGGCGATCGGGTCGTTGCCATCCGGCCCGCCCACCAACGCCAGACCGGACGCCCGCGCCATCTCGATGACGGCGGTGCGCCCCACCAACCGCCACGACGCGTCGACCGGGTCGCCGAGCGGCCCCATCACCGTGGTCGTGCGATTGCCGCCGCCCAACACTTCGAGCGTGCCCTCGCCGCCGTCGGCCAGCGGCCGGGCCGTCGCCGTCCCGCCGGCGCGCGCCACACCGCGACACACGGCCTCAGCGGCCTCGGCCGCCGTGGCGGTGCCCCGGAATTTGTCGATCGCAGCCAGTACATGCATGGACGGCTGTCGATGCTATTGGTCCGACCAGCGCAGGCGTCCCGCTCTCAGGGATCTCGGAGGATTCGCTGACGACCGGCCCAGCGTCGGCGCGGAACCTACGCTGATGCCCTCCTCGACGGCAGGACCCCCTTCATGACGACGGCTCCGCCCTCCCCACCCGAAGACGAGCAGGCCCCTCGACGCCGGCGGCGGCGCTGGCCGTGGTTCGTCGGCGGCGCCGTGCTCGTGGTGCTCATCGGTCTCGTGGCCGGTCCATTCATCTACATCCACTTCATCCAGGCCGATCCGGCGCCCAAGCTCACATTCGAGAACGCCGACAAGTCGGCGGCGACGACCGCACCGACCACGGCGGCGTCCGGGGCGGCGGCCAGCAGCGCTGCGGGCTCGTCGGCCGCCACGGCCGCGGCGAGCCCGTCCGGGAACGGGATCGACGGCACGTGGGCCGCCACCAACGCCTCGCAGCTCGGGTACCGGGTGAAGGAAGTGCTGTTCGGGCAGAGCACCGAGGCCGTGGGCCGCACGAACGACGTGGAAGGCCAGCTGACGATCAGCGGTACGACGGCGAACTCGGCGTCGTTCACGGTGCAGGTCAACACCATCAAGAGCGATGAGTCGCAGCGCGACAGCCAGTTCAACGGCCGGATCATGAGCACCAGCCAGTTCCCGACGGCGACGTTCAAGCTGACACAGCCCATCGACTTCGGCTCGGTCCCCGCCGACAAGGTCGAGACCAACGCCAACGCCACCGGTGAGCTGACCCTCCGCGGCGTGACGAAGACGGTCACCTTCCCGGTGACGGCGCGCCGCAATGGCGCCAACCTGGAGGTGTCGGGATCGATCCCGGTGGTGTTCGCCGACTACAAGATCCCGAACCCGAGCAACGGGGCCGTGTCGACCGAGGACAACGGCGTACTCGAATTCCTGCTGGTCTTCGCGCAGGGGTGAGTGTCACGCCGGCGCGGCGGTGACGACGACGTTCGATCGGTAGTGGTGCGTCTTCGAGTCGAAGCTGCCGCCGCAGGTCACCAAGGTGAGCGTGGGCGGACCGATGCGCGAGAAGACCTCGGCCACCGGTAGCTCGGGCTTGGCCACCAGCCGCACGTCGGTGACGGTCCACGACTGCACCGAGCCGTCCGACATCGTCACCGCCACGGCGTCGCCGGCGTGCAACTCGCGCAGGCGGAAGAAGATCCCCGGGACGCCGTGCCAGTCGACGTGACCGGCCAGCACGGCTGAGCCGGGGGCGCCGGGCGTGGGGCCATAGCGGTACCACGCCACCACCTTGGCCTCGGTCGGGAGGTCCAGCTCGCCGGTCGAGGGGTTCACCCCCGTCGGCACGACGGGTCCGGAGACGGCGTCGTCGCCGGCGCTGACGGCGACGGGTACGAGCCCCACCGCCGCGGGCAGTTGATCGAGTTGCGCCGCGTGCGACGCGATCGCCGGCGGTGGCGTCGTGGTTCCCGGCGGTGGCGTCGTGGTCGACGGTGGCGTGGCGCCCGGGTCGCTTGTGTCGGCCAATGGGGCGGTTTCCGCCCCGACGGGCGCCACTGGCGTGGTGGGGGGCGGGGCGGGGCCGGGGGTCGTCGCCGCCGGGCCGGGCCCGGTCGCCACGGTCACGACGCTCGCCGCCGCCGAGCACGCGGTGGTGCCGGCGGCGACGATGGCGACCAGGACGACGGCGCGCCAGGTCACGCCGCGCGCCACGTCACGCCGCGCGCCGCCGGCGGCGGGTCAGGTCGGCCGTCACCACGACGGCGACGCCGGCCACGCCGACGGCTACGGTCACCGGCAGGTACGGGAACGACGAGCCGTTGTCGGCG
>DASXAI010000026.1:0-8120 GCA_036406775.1 Acidimicrobiales bacterium | reverse complement strand
TTACGTGATCGCCGGTGCGTACGCCGTGTTCGCCGCCGGCTTCGCGGTGTGGGTCTGGCCTGGGGGACCGGCGGTAGCCCGTTGGGCGTGGCTCGGGCTCTTCGTCGATGTCGCCGTGCTCGCCACTCTCACGCTCATTGCCGGCGTGTCGACCGAGCACACGTGGACGGACGACGTGCTTCTCCACGGCCTGTTCGTCATCCCGATACTGGGTGCGACTCAGCTCGAGCCGGCCGCATGCGCCGCCGTCGTGATCCCGACCACCATCGTCTTCTTCCTCTCGAGCGCCGCGACGCGAGATGCGAACGAGGAGCCTTGGGCGTCGGTCGCGCTGCGCACGTTGGCGCTCGCCGCCGTCGGCGCCGGCAGCGTGGCGCTGTCTCGCATCCAGCGTTCGCGCGTGGCGGCCATTGGCGGTCTTCTGCGCGACCGCACCGGTCTCCTCGACGAGCTCGTCCAGCTCGAGGACCGGGAACGTGGAGCCTTGGCGCAGGAGTTGCACGACGGGGCGCTGCAGTACGTCCTCGCCGCGCGCCAGGACCTCGATGACTTGCGCGGCGTTGGCGACGCGGAATCGGTAGAGCGCATCGACCACGCCCTCACCGAGTCGAGCCGGCTGCTGCGGTCGAAGGTGTCCGAGCTGCACCCGGCCGTCCTCGACCGCGCCGGTCTGCCGTCGGCCCTCCGGAACCTGGCCGAGGCCGCCGCTCGGCCCGACCGCGTCGTTGGCGTCGGCATCGTCGGCTGGCCCGACGACGTCCGAACGTCAGCCGACGGATTGCTCTACGGCGCGGCGCGGGAGCTGCTCACCAACGTGGTCAAGCACGCTGACGCCACCTCGGTCGACGTCAGCCTGGCGCTCGACGGAACGTCGGCGCGGCTCGTGGTGGCCGACAACGGCAGGGGCATCGACGACGGCGAGACGGCGGCGGCGGTCGAACGGGGCCACCTCGGTCTGTACACATATCGGTTGCGGGTCGAGGCGGCAGGTGGCCGGCTGACCTTGGCGCCGGGCCGCCCGGCGGGGACGGTGGCGACCGTCGAGCTACCGGCGTCGCCGGTCGGCGCGGCCTGAACCGGCGTCAGACGCTGGACGGCGTCCCCACGCCGACACCAACGCCGGCAGGACGACGTCGAGTTCTTCGGCGTCGATGACGGCGAAGAACCGGTCGAGGTCAGCTTGTTCGAGCAACCCACCGGCGACCATGGCCGGGCCGACCTGCTCGACGTTGGCGCGCTCCAGGCGGCGAGCGGCTGGACGGCCGGCAAGAGTCACATAGGCGTCGGCGCCGACGTCGACGAGGCCGAGGCGCCGCAGCAGCCGAGGAAGCTTGCGGCCGAACTGCAGGTCGACGCCCCGCCCCGCCAGGGCGTCGAGGAAGGCGGCGCGCACCCGGTTCAGCACGGGCGTCGCGACGACGGTCGGGTCGAGCGACGCTTCGGTCACGAGCACCGTGTCGAAGTCCTCCACGACCAGCCAACCGCCGGGTCGCAGCGCCGCCGCCATCGAGGCGACGGCGTCGTCGCGCCGCACGACATGGGTCAGGACGAGCCGCAGGTGGATGAGGTCGAACGTGTCCGGAGGCAGAGGATCGGCGCCGATCTCGTGCCGGCGCACCTCGACGTTCGGACGCTCGAGTGGGGCCAACCAGCGGGGCTCGATGTCCGTGGCGAGCACCCGGCCGGTCGGCCCCACTCGATCGCTCAGCCAGGCGGGCACCGAGGGCCCGCCGGCGCCGACCTCCAGGCAGTGCCACCCGGGACCGACGCCGACGGCCTCCAGATGGCGGAACGTGGTGGCGTCGAAGAGGTCGCTCAAGGCGTCGAACCGCCGTTCGGCCTCGGACCTCTGGTTGTCGAGGAGGTAGCCCTCGTCGGTTCGCGTGGTCACCTCGGGGCACTACGCCTCTCGGGCGGTCGCGGTTCGAACCTGGCGCGCCTAGCTTCGGTCCATGGCCGAACGACCCCGCACGCATCAGGTCTCCGGGCCGCAAGACGCCGGCGACGGCGAGGCGGAGGACGCGGGACCGTCGGCCCCGGAACCCACCCACGCCGAGCGCAGCCGCACCCTGGTCGCCAACGGCACCCGCGGCTCCTTGTCGACGCTGGCCGTCGACCCGCCGGGCTATCCGTACGGCTCGGTGGCGAGCTACGCCCTCGACGGCCGCGGCAACCCGCTCTTCTTCATCAGCCTCATGGCCGAACACACGCAGAACGCCATCCACGACCCCCGCGCCAGCCTGCTCGTCATCGAGCCGGCCCCCGAAGGCGCCGACCCCCTGGCCTTCGGGCGCGTCACGCTGCTGGGTCTGCTCGGCGCCGTCATGGACGACGAGAGGCCCGCGGTCCGCGACGCCTACCTGGCCGCCAATCCGTCGTCCGGCTACTACATCGATTTCGCCGACTTCGGCTTCTATCGGCTCGATGTCCAGAGCGTGCGCTACGTCGGCGGCTACGGCCGCATGAGTTGGGTCGACTCCGCCGGCTACGCCGCGGCCGAGCCCGATCCCTTGGCTGGTGCGGCCGCCGGGATCATCGAGCACATGAACGCCGACCATGCCGACGCCCAAGTGCTGTACTGCCGACATCTCGCCGGCCGGCCCGACACCGCCGAGGCCAGCATGTCGGCCGTCGACCGGTACGGCTTCGAGATGATCGCCGTCGGTCCCAGCGGGCGGCGCGCCATCCGCCTCGGCTTCCCCGCGCCGTGCTCAACCGGTACGGAGGTGCGCGAGGCGATGGTGGCCATGGTGGCCGAGGCCCGCCGCCGCGCCGCTTCGGCGTGACGGTCACGATCGACCCGAACGACTTCGACGCCGTCGGCGTCGTGGCCGAGGCCATCGTGACGTTGCGCGGCCACGCCATGGAACGGCAGTGCGACGTCGTGGCCACGATTTCGGCCCCGCCCGGCCGTCATCAGCTGAAGGTGGTGGCTCGGCCCGGTGGCCACGTCGTACTTGCGGTGCGCTTCGACGATCTCACGAACTCGCGTCGCAACGTGATCGCCGACGCCCGGACTCGTCGCCACGGGGATCTCGACGAGGACGGCGAGGGCGCCACGTTCCGGTTCCCGCCGGGCACCGAGCACACGACGGTCGCCTTCGACGTCCTCGGCGTCCTCACCCTGGGCGGCGCGCCCGCCGACCGGCGCACCATGACGGCGGTCGACGGCACGGGCGCGGCGGTCGAGCTGGCGCCTCCACCACCGTCGATGTGACGGAAATGCACCTCAGAGGTGCAAAACCGTCACATCGGCGGGAAGGGGGGAGGCGAGGCAGGCGTCCGGCGGCGGGTCAGGCGGCTTCGGCGGCGGGCGGTTCGCCGAAGAAGCCGGTGACGGAACGGAGCCGGCCGTCGGCGGCCAGCTCCCCGACGTCGACGCCGGCCACGGTGACGGCGCCGTCGGGGGCGACGAGGTCCCAGGCGAACCGCACCCGGTCGTGGTGGAGGTCGACGCCGCTGAGGCGGCGGAACCGGTGCCCGGGGAACTGGGCGTGAACGCGTTCGACCATCTGGTCGAGGCCGGCGTGGCCGTCGGCTTCGAGCATCGGGTCGACGTATCGGGCGTCGGTGGCCCACGCCCGCTCGATCAGCGCGATGCGCGTCTCCGGGTCGGTCTCGTTCCACATGGCGAGATAGGTGTCGACGATCGCGGTGACGTCGCTCATGGTGCACCTCCAGGGGTCGTGTTGGCGGTTGGCGAGATCCGACACTGACGGCACCGGCGTCCGGGAGCGATTACCTGAGACGTAGGCGACGGGCGTCATGGGCACCGTTATGGTCGACGTCATGAGTGTCATGACCCCGTCGCGAGGTGTCGGTGAGCTGCTGCGGGATTGGCGCCAGCGGCGCCGGTTGAGCCAACTCGACCTGGCGGTGGAAGCCGACGTCTCGGCCCGACACCTGAGCTTCGTGGAGACGGGCCGCTCGAAGCCGAGCCGGGAGCTGCTGCTGCATCTCGCCGAGCACCTCGACGTGCCCCTCCGGGAGCGCAACGCGTGGCTCCTGGCCGCCGGCTTCGCCCCGCTGTACCCGGAGTCGTCGCTCGACACCGACCGCATGGAGCCCGTGCGGGAAGCGCTCGACAAGATCCTCACGGGGCACGAGCCGTTCCCGGCTGTGATCGTGGACCGGCACTGGGACCTGGTGTCGGCCAACCGGCCGGCGCTGGCGGTGATGGGCCAATCGGCGGCGCCGGAGCTGTTGACGCCGCCGGTCAACGCGCTGCGCATCAGCCTTCATCCCGACGGCTTGGCTCCCCACATCGTGAACCTCTCCGAGTACAGCGCCCACCTCCTGACCCGGCTGCACCGCCAGGTGATCCTCTCGGGCGACGCCAAGCTGGCGGCGCTCTACGACGAGTTGCGCAGGTACCCGGGCGTCTCTTTGTCGTCCACCGCCGTGGACACGGCCTCGCTGCTGTTCGTGCCGTTCGTCCTGCGCGGCGCCGACGGCGAGCACCTGTCGTTCTTCAGCACACTGGCGACCTTCGGGACGGCCCTCGACATCACCGTCGCCGAGCTCGCCATCGAGTCGTTCTTCCCCGCCGACAAGGCGACGGAGACGGCGCTTCGCACGCAATTCGGGTAAGGCAAACGAAGTCGGCGGCGTCCGGCTTGGCCGTGCGCCGCCGGGCGCGGGAGAACCGATTGCCGAGCGGAGCGAGTAGGAGCCGGCCGAAGCGAAGCGGAGGCAGGCGACGAAGATCAATCATCGGCTGACGGTCGACGGCGCGCCGCCTTGCGTTCGCCCTGGCGCCGCTTGGCGTCCAGCCGGCGGGCCGCGGCGGCCGGCCCCGGCGTCGTAGGACGCCGCGGCGCGTCGACGTGGAGGGCGGCGGCGATCTTGGCCGCCAGCCGCTCGAGCGCCCGCTCGCGGTTGCGCGCCTGCGACCGCTCGTCGGACGAGCTCGCCCGCACGACGGTGCCCACCCGATCGAGGAGCCGACGGCGTTGGCGCGGCCCGAGCGACGGCGACGCCGTCACGTCGAACCGGACCTCGATGCGCGTGTGCGACCGGTTGGCGTGCTGGCCGCCCGGCCCACCGCTGGTCGTGGCGCGCACCTCGACCTCGTCGAGCGGGATGGCGAGCGTGCGCGTCACGCGCAGAGTGTCGCCGGCCATCGCGGCGAACATACGGCGGTTGCGTAGCCTGCGCCGGGATGCAGATCCGTTCACGGCGGAAGCTCGACATGGCGCTCCTCGGCGGTGGGGCCCTCGTCACTGCGGCCGCGTGCGCCATCGCCGCCTTCGCCGGAAACGGGGAGCGCATCGAGTCGTTCTGGACCGGCGCCGAGCTCCATCAGGACGGGACGGCGGCCGTCACCGAGGTGGTCGACTGGAACTTCGGCAACGGCCAGGGCAAGCACGGCATCTTCCGGGACGTCAAGGATCTGTCACCGTCGGCCCGCATCGTGGTGACCTCACCCGACGCCCCCGCCGACCTCGTCGTGCTCGACACGCCGTCCGACTCGCCGGATTACCCGGCCACGCGCCTCCGCATCGGCAACCCCGACAAGACCGTGTCGGGCGTACGGCGCTACGTCATCAGCTACGACCTCGACACGCTGCTCCAGCAAGGCCAGCTCGGCTGGAACGCCGTCGGCGCCAGCTGGCCCGTCACGATCGACAAGGCGACGGTCAACGTGGTGGCGCCGTGGACCTTCACCGACCCCAAGTGCTTCCAGGGCACGACGGGGTCCACCGACCCGTGCACGGTCACCCAGGTCGAGCCCGGCCGCCTCGTGGTCACCACGGGCGCCCTCGACCCCGGCACCGGCGTCACCATCTCGGCCGGCCAGGGCGCTGCGCTCGCGGCGGCGCCGGCACTGGACGTGCCCACCGGTCTGCCTCCGGGCGACGGCGGGACGGGGTTCGCCCTGC
Organism: Acidimicrobiales bacterium; assembly: GCA_036406775.1. Taxonomy (GTDB): domain Bacteria; phylum Actinomycetota; class Acidimicrobiia; order Acidimicrobiales; family Ilumatobacteraceae; genus DASXAI01. Next base: position 2,238 of record DASXAI010000026.1, on the reverse strand, counting down.
CGGCGGCGGTCGGCGGTGTGCTTGCACTCGCGGCGGCGGCACCGGCGTCCTTCCTCGTGCGGCGGCGTGGCCGCGAGCGCGTCGGTGCCGGCGGGGCCGCTGACGTCGCGTACGCCGACGGCGAGTCCGAGCACCTCATCGACAGCGCCGACTTGGCCGACCTGGCCACCATCGAGTTCGCTCCGCCGCGCGAGCTCAGGCCTCCCGAGGGTGGCATCGTGCTGGTCGAGGCGGTTCGGAGCGAGCACAAGGTGGCGTGGCTGATGGACGAAGCCATTGCCGGATCGATCGATGTCGACGACTCATCGTCACCGGTCGTGCTCCGTCGCCACGAGTTCGGCGATCCGTCGGCGGCGCCGGTGCTGAACGAAATGTTCGGCGGCCGAGACGAGATCGCGCTCGGCCGCTACGACAAGCAGTTCGCGACCGGCTGGCGCCAGCTGAGCCAGGACCTCCAGGAGTGGGCCGACACGAGCGGGCTGTGGGATCCGGCCGGCGACCGCCGCCGCACCGTCGTCCGGGCGCTTGGCGTCGTCGCCGCCATCGCCGGCATCGCGATCGCGGCGCTCTGTTCGTGGGTCGGCGCCACGCGCGGCTCGGGCTGGCTCGTCGGCGTGGCTGTCGGCGCCCTCATCGCCGGCGCGGGCATCGCCTGTGCCGTCCGGGCCTGGGAGCTGCGCGTCCGAACACCGAAGGGCAGCGGATTGTGGCTGCGGGTCGAGTCGTTCCGGCGCTTCCTCGCCGCGTCGGAGGCCCAGCACGTGGAGGAAGCAGCGAAGCGTGGGGTGTTGCGCGAGTACACGGCGTGGGCGGTGGCGGTGGGCGAGGTCGACCGGTGGCGCCACGCCATGGAGGCGGCGACCAACATCCCGAATGTCGACGTGGGGAACGCCCTGGCCTTCGCCTACATCGCGTCGTCGTTGTCGTCGGCGACCTCGTCGGCGAGCACGCCTCCGTCGAGCAGCGGCGGGGGTGGCGGTGGGTTCGGCGGCAGCGTCGGCGGCGGCGGCGGGGGTGGCGGCGGCGGGAGCTGGTAGGCGTCAGCGGGCCAGCGCCGACTGCACGGCGGCCACGAAGCCGTCGGTGACGGCGTCCTGCGGCACCACCGCTCCTTCGTTCACCGACACGAGCGACGAACGGTAGGCGGCCAGCACCAGCCGTTCGTCGTGCAGCCGGTTCCACAGGTCGACGAGCCGGCGCGCCGCGCCGTCGGCGGCTTGGAACGGCACCGCCGGGTCGACGTGGAGGCCGGCGGCGATGGCCGGCCGGAGTTGCATCAGGCCGCCGGCCCAGGCGGTGGCGGCGTCGGCGCGATAGCCCGTACCCGCCGACGCGATGGCAGCCAGGAGAGCCGGCGCGACCCCGTAGCGACCGCCCGCAACGTTGAAAGCGTCGGCGAACGGGATGTCGGCACCGACCCGCTGGGTCCCGACCGCCGGCCCGAACCAGGACGGGCTCGTCGTCGGCTCCGGGGCGGGCGCGTCGAGGGCCAGCGGAGAGCCGAAGGCGTCGGTGCGGCCCCAGGGCGAAACGACGACGCCCGTGGCCGTGCCACCCGCCTGCACCACGAGGTCCTTCGCCCCGAGGTAGAGCATCACGTGGCCCCCGACCTCGCGGAAGCGGAAGACGAGGTCGCCCGGTTGGAGGGCACTGGGGTCGGCGTCGAGCGTCTGCGTGCGCTGCGTGATGGCGTAGTGGACGAGGCTGACGCCCGCCGTCTTCCACGCGTACTGAGTGAGGCCCGAGCAGTCGAACCGGTCGGGACCGCCGGCGGCGAACACGTACGGATCGCCGACCTGCATGAGGGCGGTGTAGACGACGCTGAGGCGACGCAGGTCGGCACGTTCCCAGATGGACGACAGTTCGACGGCGTCCTCGGCCGGCCGGCCGGCCCGAGCGATCACGGCGTCGGCGAGCGCATCGCGCGCGTATCGATAGCCGAGCGAGAGCGACGCCACCTTGGCCTGCGCCGCCGTGATGGCAGCGTCGGCCGCCGTGAGTTCGTCGGTGGCGACGCCCGGCTTGGCTTGGGCCGCGGCGAGCGCGTCTTCGGCCTGAGCCCGGGCGGTGACGGAATCACGCCACGGCGAGAAGGCGGCGTACGCCAGTTGGGCGGCGGTGGCGACGGCATCGGTGGGTGTGCCGCTGAGGGCCGGGTCCTGCTCGGCGCCGATGGGTGGGGCGACGCGGCCGGCCTCCGGCGTCACGTCCTCCGGCACGGTGGTGGTGGTCGTGGGC
>DASXAI010000025.1:0-1938 GCA_036406775.1 Acidimicrobiales bacterium | reverse complement strand
AAGGCCTGACCGACCTCGGCGGTGAACGCCACGATCACGACGAGGGTCCCCGCCGCGATGGCGATCACGGCCGCCACGCCGTCGGCACCCGCGATGGCCGCGGCGACCGCGGCCGTGGGTGCACCCGGCGCCAACACCCGTACCAGGGTGAGGCTGGCCGGCGACGGCACGAGGGTGGCGATGAATCCCGCCGCCCACGCCAGCCACAGTCCCACGGCCGCCACGACTTGCACCGCGCCGCTGCGGCCGTCGAGGGCTGTGGTGAACGCCGGCACCGACGCCAACAGCAACACCCATGCGCCGCGCAGGAACCAGAGGGGCAGGGTGGGCGCGCGCATGAAGCGCTCCAGATTTGCCTACGGTCGTGGCCCAGGCCAACGTAGAGGGCTTCCTCGCATGGGAGTGGGCATGACGGTTCATCTGACGGCGGGTGCGGCGACCGGCATCGGCAGCCTTCCTCACACCGACCCGAGGGCGGCGGCCGATTTCGTGCTCGAGCGGCTGCCCGACCTGCCCGCCATCCCGTCGCTCCCGCGGCGATCACCGGCGGAGTCGATGCTCGGCCAGGCCGCCGCCGGTGTGCCGGGCGTCGCCGTCAGCGACGCCGGGTTCCTCGTGATCGACCGGCCCCGTCTCGATCCCGAGGGCGAGATCGTCACCGACCTCGATCACGACGCCTTCGGCGGCTTCCGCGCCTTCCTCACGGCCGCGACCGGGCTCCGCCAGCCGGTCAAGTGGCAGTTGGCGGGGCCGGTGACCCTGGGTGTGGCACTGGTGCACGCCGGCGCACCGGCCCGGCTCGCCTTCGCGCTGGCCCGCCGCGCCGTGCACTCCCACTTGCGGACGCTGAACCACGTCGTGGCGTCGGCCCTGCCGGGCTGCCCGCAGGTCGTCGTGCTCGACGAGCCGGCGATGAGCGGCCTCATGCAGCCCGGCTTCCCGATCGATCCCGACGGCGCCATCGACCTCGTCTCCGGCGCCCTGGCGGCGATCGACACCGATGCCGACGCCCTCGGCGGGGTGCACTGCTGCGGGCCGAGCGACTGGGCTGCCATCCTGGCCACGGGGCCGGGCGTGGTCTCGTTGCCCGTCCGGCCCGAGCTCACGTCGGTGGCCGGCTACCTGGCCGAGTTCCTCGACGGCGGCGGCTGGATCGCGTGGGGCGTCATCCCCACCGACGGTCCCGTGGCGCCCACCGCGGATCGCTATTGGCGCGACCTGGCCGAACTGTGGTGCTCGCTGGTGCAGGCGGGGTGCGATCCGGGCCGGCTGCGGCGCCAGGCCATGGTGACCCCCGAGTGCGGCCTCGCGCTCCACGACGAGGCCGCCGCCGCCCGCGTGTTCGAGCTCGTCGACGACGTGGCCGACCGCGTCCACGGCCAGGCCGTCGCCACCCGCCTCTCGATCGGCGCCTGACCGCGACCAAATTTCGCCAGTGGCGCCCGTTGGTGCGGAAAACGCACCGTACAGCGACACAAGCGCCGGGTGCACGGGCCGGCTGTCGGGTCCGGTCTGCTCTGTCACACCCTGTCGCTACGGTGGACGGCGATGGCCGTTGCCCCCAAGCCCGACGACTACGTGGCCCGGATCGACTGGTTGCGCGCCCAGATCCACGACGCCAACCACCGGTACCACGACCTCGACGACCCGGCCATCACCGACGCCGACTACGACGCCCTCGTACGCGAGCTGCGGGCCCTGGAGGAGCAGCATCCCGACCTGGTGACGCCCGACTCGCCGACGCAACAAGTCGGCGGGCACGTGTCGGCCACCTTCGCCGAGGTCGTGCACCGGGTGCCGATGCAGAGCCTCGACAACGCCTTCACCGACGCCGAACTGATCGCGTGGGGCGCTCGGGTCCAGCGCGGCCTGGGCGACGCCACGCCGGCCTACGTGTGCGAGCTCAAGATCGACGGGCTCGCCATGTCGCTCCGCTAC
>DASXAI010000024.1:0-8115 GCA_036406775.1 Acidimicrobiales bacterium | reverse complement strand
GATGATCCCGAGCACGCGCAGGCCGCGGATCTCGATCAGATCGGGCATGGGACTCGGCGCTACTCCGGCGACTGTTCGGCGCGCAGGTCGGCGGCCAGGGCGATGAGACCGCGCCCGAAGGGGTCGAGCTGGCGGCCGGTGATGCGTTCGACGATGGAGATCGTCTCCGGCCCGCCCGGCACCATGCCCTCCCACCGGATGTAGCCGCCGATGAGGCCGGCCACGCGGTCGCCGACCTCTTCACCGTGCAGGAGCACCTTGGTGCCGTCGCCGAGCAGCTGATGGAGCTCCGGATAGAGGTCAGCCAGGACACGACGGGGGTCGTCGTTGACTCCGAACGGCCGATGCAGGTAGGTGACGCCGAGCTCCTCGTAGTTGTGGAGGTTGTGCGTCGACGGGATGATCGACACGACCACGCCGAAGCCTTGCTCGCGGATCCAGATGATCTCTTCCTGGCGCCGCACGCGCCGATGGTTCGGCCCGTACCCACCCGGACGCTCGCAGACGGCAAGACGGTCCTTGATGATCCACGCGAAGTTGCGGGGCTGGATTCCCTGGGCCCACTTTCCCTTCATCCGGCTGACCACGGCGTCGCCCCGCTAGGCCGCCACGAGGGCGGCGGCGTGGACGGTGGGAGCGACGTCGTGGGCGCGCACCATCTGCACGCCGTGGGCCATGGCCCACACCGCGGTCGCGATCGAGCCTTCGAGCCGATCGTCGGCCGCCACGGGATCGGCTTCGGCGAGGGGCGCGCGGAGGCCGGGCAGCGGTGGCTCGGTGGTGCGCCGGTCCGACGCGGCCAGCAGGCGGCCGAGGAACTGCTTGCGGGACAGCCCCACGAGGACGGGGTAGCCGGTGGCCACGAGCGTGTCGATGTGGGCGAGCAGCGCCAGGTTGTGGCCGAGGGTCTTGCCGAAGCCGAACCCCGGGTCGATCCACACCTCCTCGACCCCGGCTGCGACGGCCTCGTCGGCCCGGCTCACGAGGAACTGGCGGACCTCGGCCACGACGTCGTCATAGCTCGGCGCCACTTGCATCGTGCGGGGGTCGCCCAGCATGTGCATGGCCACCCAGCCCACGTCGTGGGCTGCGGCCACCTTGGCCAGCGACGCCGACACGTCGTTGACAAGGGTGGCTCCGGCCTCGATGGCGGCCTCGGCGGTCGAGGCGTGCCGGGTGTCGATCGACACCCGCACGTGGGGCGCCAGCTCACGGATGACCGGGAGCACTCTGCGCTGCTCCTCCTCGGGATCGACCGGGTCAGCGAACGGTCGGGTCGACTCGCCCCCGACGTCGATCACGGCTGCTCCCTCCCCCACCAATGCCAGTCCGTGGGCCACTGCGGCGCCCTGGTCGAAGTACCTCCCGCCGTCGGAGAACGAGTCCGGAGTGACGTTGACCACGCCCATCACGGCGGGGGGCCGCATCAGGCGATTCTACGCTGGCGCTTCCGCTGATCCCTGAACCGACGCCAGGCCGGCGCCACTGACGGTGACGAAGATGTCGGTGAGTTCGTCCTCGGCCAGGGTCTCCCGTTCGACGAGGGCGGCGGCCAGGCGATCGAGGGCCGGCCGTTCCGCCTCCAGGATGGTGCGGGCCCGGGTCTGGGCCTCTTCCACCAGCCGAGTGACCTCGGCGTCGATCCGGGTGGCCATGCTCTCGGAGTAGTCGCGGGTGTTGGTGCCGTCGCGGCCGACGAAGACGTCGCCGTCGGCCTGGCCGAACTGCACGGGGCCGAGGATGTCGCTCATGCCCCACTGCGTCACCATCGAGCGGGCGATCTGGGTGGCCCGCTCGATGTCGTTCTGGGCGCCGGTGGTGGGATCGCCGAACACCAGCAGCTCCGAGCCCCGCCCGCCCAGCAGCATGGCGAGGGTGTCGAGCAGCTCGGAGCGGGTGTGGAGGATGCGGTCCTCCTCGGGCAGGGCCAGCGTCCAGCCGAGGGCCCGGCCGCGGGACACGATCGACACCTTGTGGATGGGGTCGCCGTGGGGCAGGACGTGGCCCACCAGGGCGTGGCCAGCCTCGTGGTAGGCCACCACCCGCTTCTCCCGCTCCGACATCACCCGCGCCTTCTTCTCCGGCCCCGCCATCACCCGCTCGACGGCGGCTTCGATGTCGGCGCCGACCACCGTCTTGGCGCCGCGCCGGGCGGCCAGCAGCGCCGCCTCGTTGAGCACGTTGGCCAGGTCGGCGCCGGTGAAGCCGGGCGTGCGCCGGGCCAGCAGGGCGAGGTCGACCCCCGGGTCGATGGGCTTGCCCTTGGCGTGCACGGCGAGGATGGCCTTGCGACCCTGGAGGTCGGGCGGGTCGACGGCGATGTGGCGGTCGAAGCGGCCCGGCCGCAACAGCGCCGGGTCGAGGATGTCGGGCCGGTTGGTGCCGGCGATCAGGATGACGCCCTTCGTGGGGTCGAACCCGTCCATCTCCACGAGCAGCTGGTTGAGCGTCTGTTCCCGCTCGTCGTGACCGCCGCCGAGGCCGGCGCCGCGGTGGCGGCCCACGGCGTCGATCTCGTCGACGAACACGATGGCCGGCGCCTGCGACTTGGCCTGGTTGAAGAGATCGCGGACCCGGCTGGCGCCGACGCCGACGAACATCTCGACGAAGTCGGAGCCGGAGATCGAGAAGAAGGGCACGCCGGCCTCACCGGCGACCGCCCGGGCCAGCAGCGTCTTGCCTGTGCCCGGCGGCCCGAACAGCAGCACGCCCTTGGGAATGCGGGCGCCGACCGCCTCGAACCGGGCCGGCTCGGCGAGGAACTCCTTCACCTCCACCAGCTCCTCGACCGCCTCGTCGATGCCGGCGACGTCGGCGAACGTGACGAGCGGACCTTCGGCCTTCCACTTCTTGGCCCGCGACCGGCCGAACTGCATGACGCCCCGACCGCCCTGGGCGCTCGTGAGGAACCAGACGAGCACGCCGACGATCAGCAGCGTCGGCAACAACGTGAGGAGCAGGCCGGCGACCGGCGACGACTTCTGGCTGTCGACCTTGACCACCACGTTGGCGTCGACGAGCTCCTTGGTGAGCGTGGCCCCGTACTCGGTGGGGAAGGTCGTGCGGTACTTCGTGCCGTCCTGCAGGGCGCCGCTGACGACGTGGTCCTTGTCGGCGATCTTGGCCGTGGCCACCTGGCCCGCGCCGACCTTCTGTTCCAGCTCCGACAGCCCGAGCGACGTGCCCGAGTCGCTGCCGGGCAGCTGGGCGACCACAAGGGCGATCGCCAGCGCGACCGCGGCGAGGACCACGAAGATCCCCGGTGGGCGCAACAGCTTCCGCACGATGCCGCCAGGCTAACTCGCGGCCCGCTCGCGCGAATTAGCCGACGAGTCACTCAGCGAGCGCCCTTCCAGACGCGCACGTCTGGGAGGTTGCGCCACCGCTGGCCGGCATCGAGGCCGTACCCGATGACCCACTCGTCGGGGATGCGGAAGCCGACGTACCTCAGCGTCGCCGGGTCGACGCGCAGCGTGGCGTCGCGCACGAGGAGGGCGCACACCTCCAGGCTGGCCGGCCCCCGAGCCGCCAGCGTCTTGCGGAGGTAGGCGAGCGTGAGCCCGGAGTCGATGATGTCCTCGACGAGCAGGACGTGACGATCAGTGAGATCGAGGTCGAGGTCTTTCACGATGCGCACGACGCCGCTCGTGCGGGTCGCCGAGCCGTACGACGACACCGCCATGAAGTCGACCTCGACCGCGATGTCGATGGCACGGACCAGGTCGGCCATGAACACGAAGGCGCCCTTCAGGACACCGACGAGGAGCGGATCGCGATCGGCGTAGTCGGCGCCGATCTCCTTGCCGAGCTCGGCGATGCGGCGGCGCAGGTCGTCCTGGGCGACGACGACCGGGCCGAGCTCCGGGTCGTCGCTCACGTCGGCACCGTAGTGGCGGTGGTGAGTCGCAGCCGCTGACCCGAACGCGCCACCCGCCGCCCGCCGCCGATGTCGCACGCCACCGCCTCACCTCGGGCCACGGCGAGGACCCGCTCGACGGCCGCGGCCTCGGGCGGGTAGCCACACGTCAACCACCGGCGCACGGCGCGCCGCGCCAGGGCGGCAGGTGCCGCCGCCAGGGCGCGAGCGTCAGTCGGATCGACGGCACGGGCGAGCGAGTCGAGCAGGTCGGCTTCGTCGCGCAGGGCGGAGGCCTGGCGCGCCAGCAGCGCGGCGACGTCGCGATCGGCGATGGCGTCGAGCAACGGCAGGAGTTCGTGGCGGACGCGGTTGCGCCGGTGGGCGAGCGACGCGTTGGTGGGGTCCTCGACGGGCGTCAGGCCGAGGGCCGTGCACAGCGCTCGGGTCTCGGCGCGCCGGATGCGCAGGAGCGGATGGCCTTCGGCGCGCATGCCGGCCAGCCCGTCGAGGCCCGAGCCGCGCAGCAAGTTCACCAGTACGGTCTCGGCCTGGTCGTCGGCGGTGTGGCCCGTCAGCACGCCGGGCGGGAGGACGGCGTAGCGGGCGGCCCGGGCCCGGGCCTCGAGATTCGGGCCCGGCGTCACCGTGACCTGCTCGGCGCGGAACGCGGCCCCGCGGCTGCGAGCGACGGCGGCGACGACACCGGCCTCGGCCGCCGAGCCCGCTCGCAGCCCGTGGTCGACGTGGACGGCGGTGACCCGGCACCCGGCTTCGACCGCGAGCACGAGGAGCGCCAGCGAGTCGGCACCGCCCGACACGGCGCACGTGACGTCGGTGCCGGCGGCGGGGAAGGAGCAACGAGCCAGCACCTCGGTGAGGCGGGCGGCCTCAGGCAACGGCGGTGGCGAGGCCCAGGCGCGAGAGCCACTGCTCCGGCGCCCGGATCTCGTCGAGCGTGGGCAGGTCCTCGGGCCGGGCCCAGCACCGCTCGATGGCGTGCCGGCCGGCCTTGGCCTCGATGGCGGCGATGAACCGCTCGCCCGCTTCGTACTGAGCCAGCTTGGCCTCGATGCCGAGCAGCCGTTGCAGCAGCCGGGCCACACCGCCGGCCGACCGCCGGCGTTCCCGCAAGACCCGGGCGAAGCGCTCGGCCGACGGCACGTGACCGACGGCCGCCCGGTTCATGGTGACATCGCCGTGGCCCTCGAGGAGCGACATCAGGCCGCCGATCTTGTTCAGCACCGTCCGCTGGTCGGGGGTGGCGAGGAGGTGGACGAGCCCGCCGTCCTCCATGGCCCGCCGGCCGTTGCGGGCGCTGCTCAACGCGCCCTTCAGGGTGTCGAACAGGCGGTTGGGATCCGGGTCGACCATGGACACGGCTTCGTGCACGAGGCCGAGGAAGTAGTCACGCATCCAGGGCACACCGGTGAACTGCGCCCGGTGCGTGCACTCGTGCAGGGCGATCCACAAGCGGAACTCGCGCGGCGGGAACCCGAAGCGCTTCTCGAGCGACAGGAGGTTGGGGCCGACGTAATAGACGAGGTCCTGGCGATCGGCGGTGTCGTCGTCGATCACCAGGAGGTCGTACTGGTCCAGGACGCGGCCCGACATCCAGCCGAGCAGCGTCCCTACTTGCATGGCGGCCAGCTTGGACGCCATCGACACGGGCAGCCCGGGCCGTCCCGACGACTGCTCCTCCATCTTGGCCAGCAGCGGTCGGAGGAGGCGCTCGAACGAGGCCAGGTTGGCGCGGATCCAGTCGGCGCGGTCGACGACCCGGGCCCGGGCCGGGCCGGCCAAGGAACGCAGACCGGTCTCGGACGCGACGAGTTGCTCGGCCTCGGCGGTCAGTTCGGTGAAGTCGGGGACCAGGGACTCGGCGTGGTAGCTGTGGGCGAAGGGCTCGGTACCCGAGAACCGCAGCGCGAGGCGCTCGGCGAGGACCCAGTCGACCGGGGACGCCATGTCGTTACCGCTGGCTCCGCTTCGGGTATTGCGGCGCGACGACCTTCACCAGGTAGCCGACGACCAGGGCCAGCACGGTGAGGATCGTGGCCGCAGCGACGGCTACGGCGATCCAGTAGTGCCAGACCTCCGCAGCGAGGAGCATGGCGGTCATGGTACTGAGCGGTCGGCGCCGAACCGCATCGGCGCCTCACTGTGCGACGGGCGTGTCTCCGGTGGTCTCCGTGGTGGTGGGCTCGAGCCCCAGGCACTCCCGAACCCGGGCGAGCAGGCCCGGCGGCACGGTCTGCTCCTTGCACTTCTTGGAGATCACCAGCCGCAGCTCGGCCTGGAAGTCGTACACGTGCAGGCAATCGAGGCAGTCGTCGAGATGACCCTGGATCTCGGCGCGGGCCGACTCGCTCAGCTCGCCGTCGAGATACGGATACAGATCGCGCAGGATCTCTTCGCAGTCATCCATGAGTGTGTTGGGGTTCGCGGGCGGAGCCGTCGTCGACCGGCTCGACCAGGCCATGCTCCATTGCGTACCTGTACAACTCCTTCTGCATCGCCTTTCTTCCCCGGTGCAGGCGGGACATCACCGTGCCGATCGGAATGTCGAGGATGTCGGCGATCTCCTTGTAGGAGAAGCCCTCGACGTCAGCCAGGTACACCGCCATCCGGAACTGGTCCGGGAGCGAGTCGAGCGCGGCCTTGACCTGATCGTCGGTGAACAGGTCCATCAGCTCGTCCTCGGCGCTGCGAGCGGCCATGGCCTCCTCGACGGCGCCGATCCGCCGGTACAGGTAGAGGTCCTCGACGTCGTCGAGTTGGCGCTCGTCCGGCCGGCGTTGTCGGGACCGGTAGCTGTTGATGTACGTGTTGGTGAGGATGCGGTAGAGCCACGCCCGCAGGTTGGTGCCCTCGGTGAAACTGCCGAAGCCGCGGTAGGCGCGCAGGTACGTCTCCTGGACGAGGTCCTCGGCGTCAGCGGCGTTGTGGGTCATCCGGAGCGCCGCCGAGTAGAGCGCCGGCATGAACTCCAGCGCCTGTTCCGCGAACTGCGCCTGGTCGGCCACTCAGCCACCGTAGCCCTGCCTCCTCTGACGTACTGACTCGAGTTTCGGGTGAGTACGACACCCGGGGCGCGTCAGTTCGTTTCAGTTCGAGGTCGTCGCGGCGGCGGCCCGGTCGACGGCGGCGACGAGGCGTTCGAGGAGGTCGGCGAACTGGCGGCGCTCGTCGGTGTCGAAGCCCGTCAGCACCGAGTCCATGAACTGGCGCCGGCACCGGGCGATGGCCTCGTAGCGGCGGCGGCCCACCTCCGTGGCGGCCACCAGCACGACCCGACCGTCCTCGCGGTCGCGCCGGCGTTCGGCCAGGCCCGTGCGCAGCAGGCGCTGGACAGCGCGGGTGGCCGTCGACGGGTCGACGCGCAAGGCGTCGGCCAGGTCGGACATCCGCCACAGCGGCCGCTGGGTGAGGGCCTCGAGCGTGTCGAACTGTCCGGGCTCCAGGGCATCCTCGCCGGCGCCGAAGAGGTGGTCGCGCAACGCCGACATGGCCGCGCCCCGCCGCAGCTCCTTCCACGCCGCGCCGATGCGCAGGCCGAGCTCGCGTTCCTCCTCCGGACCCAGATCCCCGGACGCCACCGCTTGTAGGGTACAAGGGATGCGTGACGAGGTCAGCACTCGGCTGGCCGACTTCCCCCGCACGGCGATCGACGTCGGTGCCCACCGCCCGGCCGCCGTCGCCGTCACGCTGTGCACGGACGCCGATGACGTGCCCTCGTTCCTGTTGACCCGGCGGGCCAGCCGGCTGCGCAACCACGCCGGCCAGTGGGCGTTGCCCGGCGGCCGCGTCGACGAAGGCGAGTCGGTGGAGGACGCGGCGCGACGCGAGCTGGCCGAGGAGCTCGGCGTCGTGGTGGCCGCCGCCGACGTGTTGGGCCGTCTCGACGACTACCAGACTCGCTCGGGGTACGTGATCTCGCCGGTGGTGGTCTGGGCGGGTGACGATCCCACCCTCGTCCCGAACCCGGACGAGGTGGCGCGCGCCTACATGGTGCCGTTGTCCGAGCTCGACCGCCCGGACGCGCCCCGATTCGTGACGATCCCCGAGAGCACGCGGCCGGTGGTGCAGATGCCGCTGCTCGGTCATCTGATTCACGCCCCGACCGCCGCCGTCCTCTACCAACTCCGCGAGGTCGTGCTCCACGGACGCCACACACGCGTCGCCGACCTCGAGCAGCCGGTCTTCGCCTGGCGGTGACCACGCCGCTCGAAGCCCTCGATGTCCTGGCCAGCCAGGAG
>DASXAI010000023.1:0-1734 GCA_036406775.1 Acidimicrobiales bacterium | reverse complement strand
TTAGAACTTCGGAACGGACGCAGCGCAGCGGGGCCGGTGCGGCCGCTCGTCACCGCAGGCGAACGGCACGGTCGGTCGTGACGGCTCCCGCCACGACGTTCCTCGCCTCCTGAAAGCAGGTGCTCTCCATGACCTTCGACGACTTCGACGCGCACCGGAGCCTGATCCACACGCCCTCCGCCGACATCAGCTACGTCACCTTCGGGGACGGACCGGTCGCACTGTTCGTGCACGGTGTCGGCACCAACGCCCTCCTGTGGCGCAACGTGATCGAGCGGTTGCCCGGCCGCCGGTGCATCGCCCTCGACCTCCCGCTGCACGGCCACAGCCCGGCTCGCCCCGACCAAGACCTGTCGCTCGGTGGCCTGGCGGGCGTGGTGGCCGAGTTCTGCGACGCCCTCCAGCTCACCGACATCGACCTCGTGGCCAACGACACCGGCGGCGCCGTCGCCCAGATCTTCGCCGCCGGCCATCCCGAGCGGCTGCGGACCTTCACCCTCACCAACTGCGACACCCACGACAACGTGCCGCCCGAGGGCTTCCTGCCGACGGTCGAGCTGGCCCGCGCCGGCGAGCTTGCTCCCACCGCGCCCGCCCTTCTCGCTGACCTGGCCGTGGCCCGACGGGCCGTCTTCGCCAGCGGCTACGAGGATCCCGAACAGCCCGACCTGGCCCTGGTCGACGCCTTCCTGCGGCCCGTGGCGGGCACGGTCGAACAGGCCCGGCAGTTCGAGCGGATGCTGGCCGCCCTCGGACCGGCTGATCTGCTGGCCGTCGAGCCGGCGCTGCGCGAGTTCACGGTGCCCACGCTGGTCGTGTGGGGGACGGGCGACAGCTTCTTCGAGCTGCGCTGGGCCTACTGGCTCCGCGACACCATCCCGGGCGTCACCGAGGTCGTCGAGCTCGAGGGGGCGCGCCTCTTCTTCCCCGACGAGCGGGCCGCCGACTTCGTGCCGCACCTCCTGCGGCACTGGGCGGCAGCCGATCGCCGCGCCGTGGCGTGACGGCGCGCTAGGAGATCGCCTCCAGGGCCGCTTGCCGCTCCGACAGCGACCGGCCACGGAGCCGAGCCACACCACGGTCGGTCACGACCCGGTCGGCGAGGAAGGCGGGCAGCGTGACCCGACCGTCGAGGGATGCCACGATCCGGCGGCGCGCGCCGTCGCCGGATCGCGCCGGGAGCGCGATCACGCTCGTACCGTCGGCGGTCGCGAGGGCGGCGTTCACGAAGTCGGGCAGGCCGCCCGGGCCCGACACCAGCCGCCCGTCGTCGCCGAACTCGCCGTTGACGGCGCCGGCCATGTCGACCTCGAGCGCCGAGTTGATGGCGACGAACCGGGGCAGCGCCAAGAGGGGGCCCAGGCCGTGCGAGGTCCGGGCGCTCACGGTGCGGACGGCCGGGTTGTGGTCGATCCACGCGAAGAGCTCGGTGTCGCCCATCACCTCGGCCGCCACGCAGACGCCCGGCACGGCGCCGACCTCGACCAGCCGTCGGCAGCCCGACGTGAACATGCCGCCGTGCAGCCGCAGGCCCCGATGCTGTTCCAATGCCGCGAGCACGGCGCCCGGGACGCGACCGACGCCGATCTGGACCGTGGCGCCGTCGCTGATCTCGCCGGCGACATGGGCGGCGATGGCGTCGACGACGGCCGTCGGCGGTCCGTCGCTCATTTCGACGAGCGGCGTGTCCGCCGCCACGAAGAGGTCGATGTCGTCGCGGTCGAGCTCGCCGTC
>DASXAI010000022.1:0-13437 GCA_036406775.1 Acidimicrobiales bacterium | reverse complement strand
CGCCAGCCCGATCGCTTCTGGGAGCATCGGATCGGTTAGCAGCTACCCGCGCGCAGGGGGAGTCTCACCGCTGAGGAGGATGACACCCTCGGGGTCGGCCCGCAATCTCCGCGTCGCGGCCGCCGGCCCGACCGCCCCGTCGCTTGGAAGTTGGACTCCAGCGTGCGGTTTTCGGCTCACCGGTGTCCAACTTCGGTCTCACGCGTAGCGACGGACGATCGCGCCGAGCTCGGAGAGCCACTGGCGTCCGGCGTCGGGCCCGCCGTGCGGGAGCCCGAAGTCGATGCGCTCGGCACCGGCGTCGATGTACCGCTCGATGACGTGGTCGGGCGGTGGGGCGCCGTAGGCCTGCACGGAAACGGGGATCGGTGGGCGGCCGGCGGCCGCCGCCAGTACCTCGAGCTCGGCGATCCGATCGCGAAGGGGTGGCCGTCCGGGTGCGGCCATGGCGAGCCACTCGTCGCCGTAGGCGACCACTCGCTCCAGCACGCCTGACCCGTGCCCGCCCACCAGCACGGGCGGATGCGGCTGCTGTAGGGGCTTGGGCCATGACCACATCGGCCCGAACGACACGTGGGCGCCGTGGAATGAAGCCTCGTCCTCGGTCCAGATCGCCTTGATCGCCAACGTGCGCTCCTCCAGGACGGCCCACCGGTCGGCGGCGGCGACACCGTGGTCGGCGATCTCCTCGACGTTCCAGCCGGCTCCGACGCCGACGACGAGCCGGCCGCCCGACAGCACGTCGACGCTGGCGAGTTGCTTGGCCAGGGCGATCGGCTCGCGAGCCGGCACGAGACAGACGCCGATGCCCACGCGGATCGTCGTGGTCGCGGCGGCGGCGAACGCGCAGGCGACGACGGGGTCGTACGTCCGCTTGTAGTGCTCGGGGAGATCGCCGCCGCCGGGATACGGGCTGCGGCGCTCGACCGGCACGTGGGTGTGATCTGGGAACAGCACGACGTCGAAGCCTTCGGTCTCGGCGCCGGCGGCAACCTCCGCCGGGCTCAGCGACGTGTCGGTACAGAAGGCAGTCAGGCCGAATCGCATGGCCGCCACTGCGGCAGGACCACCCCGTCAGCCAGCTCGTCGAACCACACCTCGAGGTGCTGGCCGATGTGCAGTTCGGGAGTTCCCGGCAGTTGGCCGATGAGCCGCACCGACGGGTGATCGTCCAGCTCGACCAGGATGACCGTGTACGGCACCGGGTAGGCGGGATGCACCTGGTGCTCGATGACCGACCACGAATAGACGGTGCCTCGGCCGGCTACCGGCTGCCAACGTCCATCCCAGCTGCCGCAGTGATGGCAGTAGGCGCGGGGCATGTGGAGCACGGCGTCGCACCCGTTGCACATGCGCACGGCGAGCTCACCGTGGCGGGCAGCCTCGAAGAAGCCGCCAGTGTCGCGATCGTCGACGACGGGAAGGAGCCGGCTCATGCTGCCCTCCGGAGGATCAGCGCGCTCCCGGGGGGCAGTGGGGTGGAGGTGACGAGGCACGTCTCGGCGTTGGGCACCTGCGAGGTCGAGGTGCCTCGGATCTGCCGCACCCCCTCGACGACGTGATTCATCCCGTGGATGTAGCCCTCCGACAGGTGGCCGCCGCCGGTGTTGATCGGCAGTCGGCCGCCGAGGTCGATCTCGCCGCTGGCGCAGAACTGGCCACCTTCGCCCTTCTTGCAGAAGCCCCAGTCCTCGAGTTGCAGGAGCACCGTGATGGTGAAGCAGTCGTAGATCTGGGCCACGTCGATGTCGTCGGGTCCCAGGCCGGCCCGCTGGTACAGCGTCTTCGCCGCGGTCTTGGCCGGCAGTTCGGTGATCGACTCCCGCATGAGCACCGGGGCCTGGATCCCCGGCTGCGGGTTGCGGACACTTCCATGGGCCACCGCTCGGATGACAGCGGGCGGCTGGCGCAGGTCCTTGGCCCGCTCCGTGCTGGTGACGATGACGGCGCAGGCACCGTCGGTCTCGAGGCAGAAGTCGTACAAGCGCAACGGGCTCGCGATGGTGCGGGCGTCGAGGTACTCGTCCATGCTCAGCGTGCGGTCGTGCATCTGGGCGCGCGGGTTGGCGTTGGCGCGGGCCCGGCACGCCAGCGCGATGTGACCGATCTCCTCGGGCGTGGTGCCGAACTCGGCCATGTGGCGCTGGGCCATGAGGGCGAAGGTCTGGCCCGGCGTGAGCAGACCGTATGGCGCGAAGAACTCGTCGTACGTGCCCGCCCCGCCGACTTGGGCGTCGGTGACCGCCGACTGGCCGTAGCGCCGGCCCGACCGGCCGTTCAACTCGCGGAACGCGAGCACGGCGGTCGCCTGCCCCGACAAGATGGCACCCACGGCGTGACCGATCATGGCGGCCGGCGCCACCCCGCCCGGGCCCACCGCCGACCAGAACGTCAGGTCGGGGATGCCCAGGGAGTCGGCCAACGCGCTGTGCAGGACCGTGTCGCTCTCGCATCGCACGATGCCGTCGATGTCCTGCGGCTCGAGCCCAGCATCTTCGATGGCGGCCAGCGCGGCCTGTGTCGCCAACGTCAAGTCGCTCCGCTCCGAGTTTCGGGAGAAGTCGGTCGCGCCGACCCCGACGATCGCGCACTTGTCCCGGTGGGAGAATGCATCGGCCACGGTCATGAACGAACCTCCTCTGGCCTACCAGTCGACTTTTCTCATGATAAATACAACGCCGTGGCGATCCAAGTCCGGGCCCGCGTTCAGTACAGCGACTCGCCTCCGTCCACGACCAGGTTGGCGCCGGTCACGAAGCGCGCCGCCGGGCTCGAGAGGTAGACGGCGGCCGAGCCCATGTCAGTGGGTGTTCCGGCCCGACCGAGCGGCACCTCCGCCGTCATCTCGGCGAAGATCTCCGGGTTGCCTTCCAACGCCATCGGCGTGGCCGTGATCCCAGGCGAAAGGGCGTTGACCCGGATGTCGTGCGCCGCCAACTCGTAGGCCGCCACCCGGACGAACTGATTGAGCCCGGCCTTCGTCACCGAGTAGGGGAGTCGGCCCGGTCTCGCGCCGATGGCGCGGATCGACGACACCACGAGGATCGACTTGTTCCGGGCGTGGCCTCGGACCATGAGCCGCGCCGCCCGCTGGCAGCCGACGAACGTGCCGGTGAGGTTCAAGGCGATGATCTGGTCCCACTCGTCCCGGGTCACGTCGAGGAAGGGAACGACCGAACCACTGCCGGCATTGGCGACGTAGATGTTCAGATCGGGGATCTCGTCGTCGATCCGATCGAACAGCTCCTCGAGGGCCTCCGGCCGGCTGGCGTCGGCGACAGCGGTTCGTACTTCCTGGCCCGGGCCAGCTCCGCCTCCCAGCTCGCGGGCGGCTCGAGCGAGGTCGTCGGCGCCGCGCGCGACGAGCAACACGCTGGCGCCGGCGGCCACGAAGCGGTCGGCGATGCCGAAGCCGATCCCCTTGCTGGCGCCTGTCACGACCGCCCACGCCCCATCGAGCCGAAGCTCGCTCGACTCCACAACTGCCTCTGGTGTCGAATTCCTCATGATGTTACGGTACCAGCGTGAAGGTCGGGCTTTCTGTGTACAACATCTCCGGCGCCGACCTCGTCGATCTGGCGGTGGCCGCGGACGAACTGGGCTTCGAGTCTCTCTGGCTCGGCGAGCACATCGTCTTGCCGCTCGACTACGGCAGCGAGCACCCGACGACCGGCGCGACGGCGCACCGCCACCACACCGGACCGATCGTCGACCCGTCGACGATCCTCGTCGACCCCCTCGTCGCGCTCTCGGCGGCCGCCGCCGCCACCAGGCGGATCAAGCTGGCCACGGGCATCTACCTGCTGCCCCTGCGGCCGCCCCTTATCACTGCCCGGATGACGGCGACGCTGCACGACGTGTCGCGTGGCCGGTTCCTCCTCGGCGTGGGGTCCGGCTGGCTCGAGGAGGAGTTCGACGCCATCGGCGTGCCGTTTGCCGAGCGGGGGTCGAGGTACGAGGAAGCCATCGAGATCCTCCGGCTGGCGTGGTCGGGTGAGCCGTTCCGCTTCGAAGGCCGGCACTATCGCAACGGCCTCGTGCAGGTGAGCGAGTCACCCGTGGCCGTCCCGTTGATCCTCGGCGGCAACACGGAACGGGCGTTGCGTCGCGCCGCGCTCGAGGCCGACGGCTGGTTCGCGTCGGGCACGCCGGCGTTCGAGGACGCCGTTCGGTGGCGGGACCGGCTGGTCCAGTTGCGCAACGACAACGGCCGCGGCGGCGAGTTCCCCGTGTGGGTAAGGGTGCCGAAGCCCGACCCGGACGACATCGCCCGGTACGGGCAGGCCGGTTTGGATCGCGTCCTCGTCTGGGCTGACCAGGTGTGGCCGGCCACGGGTGACCTCGCGGCGAAACGCGCCGGCCTCGCCGACGCGGCCGCGTTGCTCGGCATCTGACGGCCGGGCGCGGAGCACTCGGCTCGCCGGACGGCCACGTACAGTAAATATCATGAGAAATCTCTCACGCGGAGTGCGATAGGCCTCGTCGAGTTCCGGAAACTTCCAGTTGACGCGACCGTACGGCTTCAGTATTCTCATGATAAATATAAGAGGCAAGGTCCGCTTGCCAGCCCCGGCAAGCCCGCTCCTCTAGGAGCCTGGCTGCCGGCGGCGCATCAACGGGGGTGCCCACTTGGCTATGTCTCGTCCCTTCAGATCTGTCGTCGCGTCGGCTTCCGTGCTGCTGGCGGCGACCCTCGTCGCCGCGGCGTGCGGGAGCGACAACTCCCAGAGCAACTCGGCGGCACCAACGACCGGGGCCAGCGCCACGAGTGCTGCCGCCACGGCGACAAGCGCGGCCAGCGCCACCAGCGCGAACAGCAACGCCGCCGCGGGCACGACGGCCACGAGCTCCAGCGGCGCCGACGCCGCTGCCTTCCAGACGATCATCGACAAGGCGAAGCAGGAGGGTTCGGTCACGATCTACTCCAGCCAGGGCACCGACCAGCTGAACGACCTGGCCAAGCGCTTCCAGTCGAAGTACGGCGTCAAGCTCGACGTGCTCCGCGATGTCGACGCCAACCTCGAAGCCAAGCTCGACGTCGAGCACCAGAGCGGCAAGGGCATCGCCGACGTCGCGGTCCTGAGCGACACCAACTACGTCAACACCAAGGGCCAGGCGGGCTACTTCACCAAGGCGACCGGGCCTGATTTCAACAACCCGGCCTACGACCAGAGCAAGAATGTCAACCCCAACGGCTCCTTCGTCGTGAGCGCGGCGGTCTTCGCCCTGGGCTGGAATACCCAGAGCGTTCCCGGCGGTCTCAAGTCGTATGCCGACCTCCTGGATCCGAAGCTGAAGGGCATGGTGGGCGTGCCTGATCCGGCCGTCTCACCGTCGATCGTCGACTTCTACATGTACCTCCAGGAGCAGCAAGGCGCCGACTTCGTCACCAAGCTGGCGGCCCAGCAGCCCCAGATCTTCCCGAGCGTCCTGACCGAGGGCCAGAACCTGACCTCGGGCCAGATCTCGGCGGCCACGGCCGTGCAGCCCCTCGTCGACGAGAAGGCGCAAGGCGCCCCGGTCGACTTCCTCGTCCCGAGCCCGGCCTGGGGCGCCCGCTTCTGGGCTTCCGTCACGTCGGTGGCGCCTCATCCCAATGCCGCCCTGCTGCTCGCCGACTACCTCTTGACGACCGATGGTCAGGAAGCGGTGGCCCGCAAGGCCGGGTCGGCCTTGCCGAACATCCAGGGCGCGGTGACCGACGTCAGCAAGATCCGGGTTCCGGATCCCGCCAAGCTGACGCCTGACGCCGTCGCCAAGTTCCGGGCCGATTTCAAGGAAATGACCGGCTGACCACCAGCGCGACGCGGCGACACCGTCGACGTACCACTACCGAGGAGCGCACATGTCTCGTGTGACGATCACCGGGCTGAACAAGCACTTCGACGGCAAGCCGCCTTCCATCGCCGTCGCCAACCTCCATTTGGACATCGAGGAGGGCGAGTTCGTCGCCCTCCTCGGTCCGAGCGGCTGCGGCAAGACCACGACGCTCCGCTGCGTGGCCGGGCTGGAACGGCCGGGTGAAGGCCAGATCTCGATCGGGAACACCACCGTCTTCGATTCGGCGGCGAGGGTCAACGTCCCGCCCGACAAGCGCCGGATCGGGATGGTGTTCCAGTCGTACGCCCTCTGGCCGCACATGACGGTCAAGAAGAACATCGCCTATCCCCTCAAGGTGCGGGGCATGAAGTCGGCCTTGAAGGACGGATGGGTCGAGCAGACGGCACGGATGGTCGAGTGCGACACCCTGCTCAGTCGTTATCCCATGCAGCTCAGTGGCGGTCAGCAGCAGCGAGTGGCGTTGGCGCGGGCATTGGTGGCCCGTCCCGAGGTGATCTTCTTCGACGAGCCGCTCAGCAACCTCGACGCCCGGCTGCGCGACCAGATGCGCACCGAGATCCATGAGCTGCACCAGCGCACCCCCTTCACGGCGATCTTCGTCACCCACGACCAGACGGAGGCGCTGGCGCTCGGCCAGCGGATCGCCATCATGCGAGCCGGCGCGATCGAGCAACTCGACACTCCCGAACAGGTCTACGAGCACCCGGCGACGGAGTACGTGGCGGCCTTCATCGGATTGTCGAACCGCCTGGTGTGCGATCTCACCGACCGGGGCTGGTCAGTCGGCGAGGACCGTCTCAGCGGCGCGCCACTCGACCCGGGCTGGCGAGGACGAGCCGTCGTTCGCTTCGGCCCCGACCATGCCCGGTTGGTTCGGAGTGCCACCGAACTGGCCCCGGGCGAGACGTCGGTGCCGGCCCGGACGGCTGATGTCGAGTTCGGCGGTACGCATGTGAACGTGACACTGCAGGTGGGCGACACTCGGGCGCGCGCCCGGATGTTGTGCGGTGGTCAAGACGGGTGGACCCGTCATCTGGCGCCGGGCGACGGGGTGCATCTCGCGTTCCATCCCAGTCAGGCGGCGATGTACCAGGCGTCGGCCCAGACGGAGTCGGCGGCACTCGACCCGGTGCTACCCGAAGTGGCGGGAGTGTGACGTGACGCTCGCCATTCCCACTCGACCATCGCTGCTGCGCATCGACCGCCGGGCGCTTGTCCGTGTCGGCGCCGCCGCACTGTTCCTGGCCGCAGTCGCCTATCTCGTCCTCGTGCCGCTCATCCGGCTGCAGGCCAAGGCCTTCACCAAGGGAGACGGCTACAGCGAGGCGTTCTCCCGCCCGGGTGTGTGGGACACCATCCGGTACACCGTCGGGCTCGCCCTCGGCTCGGTCGTCATCGCCCTGGTGCTCGGCACACTGCTGGCGTGGGCCGCCTCCCGCCTCCCGCGGCGCGCCCGGTTCCTCGCTCTCGTGCCGATCTTTCCGATCGTGGTGCCGGCCATCGCGTCAGTCGTAGGTTGGGCCTTCCTGCTGGCGCCGGGACCCGGCTACCTCAACGCTCTCCTGCGTCATCTGCCGTGGTGGTCGGACCTCAACCGCGGTCCGGTCAACGTCTACAGCCTGCCGTGGATCGTGATCATCACCGGCTTCGGCCTCACGTCGTTCGTGTACCTGTTCGTGCGCTCGGCGTTCGCCAACATCAGCTCCGACTACCTGGAGGCGGCCCAGGTCTCGGGATCGTCCGGACCCGGCGTCTTCTTCCGGGTCACCCTGCCGTTGTTGCGCCCGGCGCTGATCTACGGCGGCGGGGTGGCTCTGCTGCTCGGTCTCGGCCAGTTCACGGCGCCCTTGCTGCTCGGCACCAATCAGGGCATCACCGTGCTCACCACCGACATGTACAACCAGGTCGAGTCCACCCCCGTGCACTACGGCATGGCCGCCGCGCTCGGATCGCCCCTGCTGCTGTTCGGCATCGCCATCGTGGCGCTGCAGAAGGTCCTGCTCGGCGACGAGCGACGATTCGTGACGCACGGCGGCCGCGGCTTCCGCTCGGGCGGCAAGCCGTCGCGGCTCGCCGCCGTGGGGATCGTGTTCTACGGCCTCATCGCCACGGCGCTGCCGTTGATCGGCCTCGTCATCGTGGCCTTGTCGCGGTTCTGGAGCAACAAGATCGTCCCGTCGAAGTTCACGCTCGACAACTTCCGAACCATCTTCGACGCCCCGACGACCACCGAAGCGATCCGCCACAGCCTCACGTACTCCTTCATCGCCGTCGCCATCGCGTTGCCGGTCGGGTTCATCGCCGCTTCGATCATCATCCGCGGCCGGCACTACCCGGCCGTCGGACGCCTCCTCGACTTCATCGTCGCCCTTCCGCTCGGCGTACCGTCCGTGTTGTTCGGCATCGGGTTCCTCTTGGCGTACAGCCAGTCGCCGCTCGTGCTCTACGGCACCCAGTGGGTGATGATCCTCGTGTACGTCACGTTGATGTTGCCGTTCGCCACCCGGATGCTGCTGGCCGCACTCCTCTCGCTCGGTGAGACGTACAGGGAGGCATCGCGAATAAGCGGGGCCGGCGCCCTCACCACCAACGTGCGGATCGTGCTGCCCCTCATGCGGTCCTCGCTCGGCGGTGCCGCCGCACTCATGTTCGTGCTGCTCACGCACGAGTTCACCGCATCCGTACTGGTCCGCTCGCTGCACACCCAGGTGATGGGCACGGTGCTGTTCGACTACTGGGGCAACGGGGGCTACCCGCTGGTTGCCGCCGTCGCGCTGATCATGGCCGGCGTCACGACGGTGGGCGTCATCGTCGCGTTGCTCATCGGCGGCCCGGAATCGTTCGGAAGCCTGTGACCGAATTCGAGTTCGCCGCCATGTCGCGACCGACGCCACGAGTCCCAGCCGACGCGACATCCGAACGGGCACGCGAAGAGCCGGGCAACGGACGCCGTTCGCGGGTTGCCATCGACATCGCCACCAGCGACGCCGTGTTGCGACCCTTGAAGACGTCGGAATCCGTGGCACGCGACATCGTCCACGACATCATCGAGCAAGGGCTCACCACCGGCGACTCGCTCGCGCCGGAGGTGGCGATGCTCGAGCACTACGGCGTCAGCCGGGAGTCGCTACGCGAAGGCCTCCGGCTGCTCGAGGTGCAAGGGCTCATCACCATTCGCCGGGGCCCGGGCGGAGGCCCTGTCGTCGGCACCGTCGACCCGGCCAACCTCGGACGCATGTCCACGCTGTTCTTCTTCATGGCCGGCGCCACCTATTCCGAGTTGTTCGAGGCGTGGGTGATCTCCGAGAGCGTGCTGGCCGAACTGGCCGCCCGCAACCCGGACGCCAAAGCGCGAGAGGCGGCGATGGCGCCTTGCCTCCATCAACAGGGCCATGCGCCCGACCGGCTCGACCATTTCGTCCAGCAGCACACCAAGTTCCATGGCGCCATCGGGTCGCTCGTCAACAACCGTGTTCTCCAGCTGTCGATGCGCGTCTACGGCCAGATCGTGAGCCACCATGTCGCCGTGGCCAACGACCCTCGGGGGCTCCGCGACCGGATCGCCGACGACCATGTCGGCATCGCAGAAGCCATCATCGCCGGCCACCACAAGCGGGCTCGCGAGCTCATGGTCGAGCACATCCGCAACGTCGAGCGGTTCAACCGGGAACAGATGGGCGACAAGGTGAACGACTTCATCGAGTGGCTCTGACGGTACGATTTCTCATGAGAAATTTTGTTTGGTGAATGACGCCAGCGGTACGGTCAGGAACGCATCACGCAGGAAGGGAAGCCCGATGACCACCCCCCTCACGATCATCCCGATCATCGACACCGACACGCACGTGGTGGAGCCGCCCGACCTCTGGACCTCACGTGTGGCCAGCAAGTGGGGCGACCTGGTGCCGCACGTCGAGTGGGACGACGTCGCCCAAGAAGAGGCCTGGTACACGGGCGACGAGCGTCTCGCCGCCGCTGGCCGGGCGGCCATGGCGGGCTGGACCGACTACCCGCCCTTCCACCCCCGCCGTTTCGCCGACACCGACCCGGTCGCCTGGGACGCCACCAAGCGGCTCGGGTTGATGGACGAGTACGGCATCCACGCCCAAGTGCTGTATCCCAACGTGGCCGTCTTCAACGCCAAGAGCATCGTCGGTATGAAGGATCCCGAACTGCAACTGGCGTGCGTGCGGGCCTACAACGACTTCCTCGTCGACTGGTCGAGTGTTGCGCCCGACCGGTACGTCCCGGTGGCAGCGCTGCCGTTCTGGGACCTGGCGCTGACCCTCGACGAGATCGAGCGCTGCGCCGCCATCGGGCACAAGGGCGTCATCTTCACGCAGGACCCGAGCTACTTCGGCCTGCCGATGCTGACCGACCGTCACTGGGACCCGATGTGGCGGTCGGCGGAGGAGAAGGGCCTCCCGGTCAACTTCCACATCGCTTCCGGCGAGGTCGACCTCAATGGCTTCGGCCATCCCGACAACGGCCCGCACGCCAACTTCGCCATGATGGGCATCTCGTTCTTCATGGGGAACGCCAAGACGATGTCGCAGTTGATCTGCGGCGGGATCTGCCACCGGTTCCCCGAGCTCAACTTCGTGTCCGTCGAGAGCGGCGTCGGCTGGATCCCGTTCGCCCTGGAGGGCCTCGACTGGCAGTGGAAGAACTGCGGCGTGCCGCAGGAGCACCCGGAATACGACCTCCTGCCGAGCGAATACTTCCGGCGCCAGATCTACGGCTGCTTCTGGTTCGAGCGTGACTCGTCGCTGGCCGCCATCGAGCGGCTCGGACCCGACAACATCCTGTACGAGACCGACTTCCCGCATCCGACGAGCATGTCGCCGGGGCCGGCGAGCGTGGCCCAGCGACCGGACGACTACCTGCGGGAGAACTTCTCGGCACTGGACGAGACCGTGCTCCACAAGATCCTCCACGACAACGCGGCGCGCATCTACCACCTCGACTGAGGGTGTACCGATATGACCGCAACTGAGGCAACGACGCCGAGCCGCGTCCCGCGTCCGCGTCGCGGGCCACTCACCAACATCCGAGTCGCCGACTTCTGCTGGATGGGCGTCGGCGCGCTGGCGACGCGGACGTTGGCCGACTTCGAAGCCGAGGTCATCAAGATCGAGGACCGCAATCGGCTCGATCTGCCGCGGCGGCTGCCGATCTACAAGGACGAACCGGCCCGTCCGTACGGCAACGAGGATCCGAACCCCGATCCCAACAAGGGCGGCCTGTTCAACAACTTCAACCGCAACAAGCTCGGCGTCACCATCAACATGCGCACGACCAAGGGTCGCGAGCTGGCCGAGCGGCTCATCGCCGTGAGCAACGTCGTCACCGAGAACTTCGCGCCCGGCGTCATGGAACGGTGGGGCTTCACCGAGGAGCGAGTGCGCCAGATCCGGCCCGACGCCATCTACGCCCGGATGAGCGGCTTCGGGCATTCGGGCCCGCATCAGCACTACCGGAGCTACGGGCCGGTCGTCCAAGCCGTCAGCGGCCTGTCGTACGCCAGCGGGCTGCCGGGGCGGGAGCCGTCCGGCTGGGGTCTGTCGTACATGGACAACCAGGCCGCGTACTACAACGCGGCCGCGTTGCTGATGGCGATCTTCGCCCGGAACATCTCTGGGGAAGGCACCGACATCGACGTCTCCGCCGTCGAGGCCGGCATCGAGCTGCTGGGCCCGGTGCTGCTCGATGTCGGCGTGAACGGGCGCAGCACTCGTGACGGCTCGTTCCCGACGGGCAACCGACTCGAGCATCCACACGCGGCGCCCCACGGCGTCTACCCGTGCACCGGCGAGGACCGCTGGGTGGCCATTGCCGTCTTCGACGACGTCGAGTGGCGGGCGCTCGTGCGTGTTCTCGGCGCGCCGGCCTGGACGGCCGATCCTGCCTTCGCCACGCAAGCTGACCGCTTCGCCCACCAGGACGAGCTGGACCGGCACCTCTCCGAGTGGACGCGCTCCCGTGACCGCCACGCCGTTATGCACGAACTGCAGGCCGTCGGCGTGCGGGCTGGTGCCGTCCAGGACGCGAGCGACCTCGAGCAGACCGATCCGCAGATCGCCGCGCACGGCACGTTCTTCGAGCTCGACCATCCGGTCATCGGCGTCGCCACGTTCGAAGGCATGCCGTTCCGCATCGGCGGCTTGGCCGCCGACAACTGGCGATCGGCGCCACTCCTCGGTGAGGACAACGAGTACGTGTTCAAGGAGATCGTCGGGCTCGACGACGAGGAGATGGGCGAGCTCGCCGCCGAAGGAGTGATCTGACCCATGGCGATCGCGCCGTACGAAGGTCTGCGGGTGGTGGAGCTCGCCGATGATCCGGCCGGTGAGCTCGCCGCCGCCCATTTCGCCCACATGGGCGCCGACGTCATCAAGGTCGAGCCGCCGGAGGGCGCCGCGTCTCGTCGTGTCGGGCCGTTCGCCGGCGACGGTGACGGTGATCCCGAACGGAGCCTCACCTACTGGTACTACAACGGGTCGAAGCGCAGTGTGGTCCTCGATCTGGCCGCGGCTGACGACCGAGCGGCGTTCGACCGGCTCCTCGACACGGCCGATGTGCTCGTGAGTTCGCTCCACCCCGTCGAGCTCCGTCGGTTGGGGCTCGACTTCAGCGCGCTGCGGACGGGGCGGCCCCGGCTCGTCGTCGTGTCGATCACCCCGTTCGGCCTGACCGGACCGTGGTCCGACTACCGATCATCCGACCTCGTCGGCCTGGCCGCCAGCGGGCTGCTGAACACGTCGGGCTACGACGATCACTCCATTCCGCCCATCCGCCCCGGCGGCAACCAGGGTTTCCACACCGCCGCCAGCTTCGCCCACCTCGGTGCGCTCATGGCGTTGCTGCAGCGGCAGGCTTCGGGTGCCGGCGACATCGTGGACGTGGCCATGCACGACTCCTGCAGCGTCACGTGCGAGCTCGCCAACCCGTACTGGTTCTACGCGAAGGCCCTCGTGCAGCGCCAGACCTGCCGGCACGCCCAACCCGAGCTGACCCAGCCGACCCTCCACGAATGTGCCGACGGCTACGTCTATTTCGCGCTGGTGCTGGCCGACCCGAAGCCGTGGCGGGCGCTGGTCGACTGGATGGACAGCAAGGGCCTGGCGGCCGATCTCGCCGATCCGGCCTACGACGACCTGGCGCACCGCCAAGCCAACTTCGCCCACATCCAGGGTGTCCTGGAGGCGTTCTTCCAGCTCCAGAAGGCGGAGGAGGCCTACCACGAGGGTCAGCAACGAGGGCTGGCGATCGGCATCCTGAATGCCCCGGAGGACCTGTTCCGCGACGAGCACCTCGAGGCTCGCGGCTTCTTCGTGCCGGTCGAGCACCCCGGCCACGGCACCGTGCTGCATCCGGGAGCGCCGTACCGGTTCTCGGCGTACGAACCGACACCGCTGCGGCGCGCCCCCCGCCTGGGCGAGCACACCGACGAGGTGTTGTCCGAACTCGACCCGTGAGCCGCCGGAGCCGCCGCCGCTCGCTCGGGCGCTCGCTCCGACGCTCGCTCGGGCGCTCGCTCGGGCGGCGATTTCTCGGCGTGGATCAACTTCTCGGCGGACTTCTGCCTCGTTTTCG
>DASXAI010000021.1:0-2255 GCA_036406775.1 Acidimicrobiales bacterium | reverse complement strand
CTTGGCCAGCCAGCACGCCCGTCCCGGCCGCTTCGACGCCCTGATGTCGGCCCACGTGATCGAGCACCTGACGCCCGACGAGGCCACGGAGATGATGACCACCTACCTGCCCTTCGTGCGGGCCGGCGGCCGGGTGGTGCTCATCACGCCCCAGGAGCGGGGCTTCGCAACAATGCCGACCCACATCACGTTCACCGACGCCGACGCCCTCGCCCGGCTGTGCACCGACGCCGGCCTCCTTGTGCGCGACCGTCGCTCGTTCCCGCTCCCCCGTCGCGCCGGGCGCTGGTTCACGTACAACGAGTTCGTGGTGGAGGCCACCGTCCCGGCCGGGCGGGCGCCCCGCCGGTAGCCTGGCCGTCCGTGCCACGATCCGTCCCGCTGCGAGACGTGCCCGCCGTCGTGCTGTGTGGGGGCAAGGGCACCCGGCTGGGCGAGCACACCAAGCGCGTGCCGAAACCGATGATCACGATCGGCGGGCAGCCGGTGCTGTGGCACCTCGTGCGCTACTACGCCAGCTTCGGGGTGCGCCGCTTCATCCTCTGCCTCGGCTACAAGGCCGATGTGATCCGAGCGTGGGCCGAGCGCCACCCGATCCCCGGCGTCGACGTCCTCTGCGCCGACACCGGCGAAGAGGCCATGACGGGCTCGCGCGTCAAGCGGGTCGCGCACCACGTCGACGGCGCGCCGTTCTTCCTCACCTACGGCGACGGGCTGGGCACCGTGGCCCTCGACGAGTTGCTCGACTTCCACCTCGATCACGGCGGGGCCGTCACGCTCACCGGTGTGCACCCGCCGCCGCGTTTCGGCGAGCTCGACATCGACGGCGACAGTGTCGTCGGCTTCGCCGAGAAGCCGCCGTCGGATCAGTGGATCAACGGCGGCTTCTTCGCGTGCACGCCGAGACTGCTCGACGAGCTCGACGACGACGACTCGTGCGTGCTCGAGCGCGAGCCGTTCGAGCGCCTGGCCAAGTCGGGCGAGCTGCGGATCTGGCGCCACGAGGGCTACTGGCAGTGCATGGACACCGTCGCCGACCACGAAGCGCTCGAGACGGCGTGGCGGGCCAGCGCCCCGTGGAAGCGGTGGTAGCGCCCGACACCTGGCGCGACCGCAGAGTGCTGGTCACGGGCGCCAGCGGGCTGGCGGGCGGCGCGCTGGTGACGGCGCTGCTCGAGCGGGGCGCGCGCGTCGCCGTCCTCGCTCACCACAGCGTGCCGGCGGCGTGGCTCGGTCGAGTCGAACCGCGCCCGGGTGCGCTCGAGGACGCCGCGTCACTGGAACGCGCCGTGGATGGGCAGGAGGTCGTCTTCCACCTCGCCGCCCAGGCCATCGCCACCGAAGGCGTCCGGTCGCCGGTCCACACGTTCGAGACGAACATCCTCGGCACGTGGCAGTTGCTCGAGGCGTGCCGCCAGTCGTCGGGCGTCGCCGCTGTCGTGGTGGCGTCGTCGGACAAGGCCTACGGCGTGTCCGAGATCCTCCCCTACACCGAGGAACACCCCCTGGCAGCGCGCACGCCGTACGAAGCATCGAAGGCATGCGCCGACATGCTGGCCCAGACGTATCACACCACGTACGGCGTGCCCACGGTGATCACGCGGTGCGGGAACCTGTTCGGCCCAGGCGACCAGAACTTCAGTCGCATCATCCCGGCCACGATCCGGGCCGTCGTGCGCGGCGAGCGCCCCGTCATCCGCTCCGACGGGCTGACCGTACGCGACTACCTGTACGTGGTCGACGGGGCCGAGGCGTACCTGCTCGTCGCCGAGCGGCTCATGACCGAACCGGCCGGCGTCGTGGGCGAAGCGTTCAACTTCTCGCTCGAGCAGCCGCTGACGGTGCTAGAGGTCGTGGCCACTGTCCTGCGGCTCATGGGCAGCCCGCTCACGCCCGACGTGCTGGGCGCTCCCACCTACGACATCCCCCGCCAGTACCTCTCCGCCGCCAAGGCGCGGGACCGGCTCGGCTGGCGGCCCCGGATCGGGTTCGAAGCCGGGTTGCTCGAGACCATCGACTGGTACCGGTCGGCCCTGGCCGTCGGCTGACCCGGCGATCAGCTCCTCCACGACATAGAGCGGGCGGTGCTTGGTCTCGCTGTAGATGCGACCGACGTACTCGCCGAGGAGTCCGATCGACAGGAGCTGCACGCCGCCGATGAACAGAACGGCGGCCAGCACCGACGTGAACCCCGGGATGGTGCTCTCCGGATCGAAGATGCGCCGCAGCACCGACCACATCATCACCAGGAAGCT
>DASXAI010000020.1:0-5060 GCA_036406775.1 Acidimicrobiales bacterium | reverse complement strand
GAGACACAGCTCCTGGATCTGGGCGACGACTTCAGCGCCGAATCCGCACGTGCGGGGCGCTTCGTGGATCACCACGGCCCGGCCCGTCTTCGCCACGGAGGTCGCCACGGTGTCGGTATCGAACGGCACGAGGGTGCGGATGTCGATCAACTCCACAGAGACGCCGGCGCCGGCCAGGCGGTCCGCCGCATCGCGAGCCTCCTTCATCATCGCCCCCCACGACAGCAGCGTGATGTCGGTGCCGGACCGCTCGATGGCGGCCGTCCCGATGGGCGTCGTCACGACGTCGTCGGGGACGTCCTCCTTGACCGCCCGGTACAGCCGGATCGGCTCCAGGAACACCACGGGGTCGGGATCATCGATGGCCGCCCGCAGCAGCCCGGCCGCGTCGAGCGGCCGAGAGGCGACCACCACTTTCAGGCCGGGCACATGGGCGTAGATCGCCTCGGTCGACTCGGAGTGGTGCTCGGCGGCGCCGATGCCACCCCCGTACGGCAGGCGCAGGACCAGCGGGGCCGTGAAGCGATGGCGAGACCGGTTGCGGATGCGCGACACGTGGTTGATGACCTGGTCGAACGCGGGGTACGAGAACCCCATGAACTGCATCTCGAGCACCGGACGCATGCCGGCGACGGCCATGCCGAAGCCCACGCCGACGATGCCCGACTCGGCGACGGGCGTGTCGATGACCCGCTCACGGCCGTAGCGCTCCTGGAGGCCCTCGGTGATGCGGAAGACGCCACCGGTACGACCGACGTCCTCGCCCATCACCAGCACGTCGGGCGAGTCGCGCAGCGCGAAGTCGAGCGACTGGTTCAATGCCTGGGCCAGCGTGAGTGTGGTCACGATCCTTCGCCTCTGCCCTCGGCCCGCTGGGCCACGAGATTGGACGGGAGCGACGCGTACATGCCGTCCAGCATCTCGTCGAAGGTGGGTTGGGACAGCGCCTCCGCGGTGGCGACAGCCCGTTCGACCTCGGCCGCCACCTCCTGCTCGACCGCGGCCTGCCACTCGGCACTCCATCGCCCGTGTCCGGCGAGATAGCGCTGCATGCGCTCGATGGGATCCCGGCGGCGCCAGTCGTCGACGGTCTCGCGGGTGCGGTAGCGATTGGGATCATCGGCCGAACTGTGCGGTCCCATGCGATAGGTCACGGCCTCGATGAGCGTCGGACCGCCGCCGGCGCGGGCCAGGTCAACGGCCTGACGGGTGGCGGCGTACACGGCGAACACGTCGTTGCCGTCGACGAGTACGCCCGGCATGCCGTAGGCGACGGCCTTCTGGGCGATCGTGGCCGAGGCCGTCTGCTCTTCGCGTGGCATCGAGATGGCCCAGCCGTTGTTCTCGCAGACGAACACGCAACCCACATGGAAAGCGCCGGCGAAGTTCATCGCCTCGTGGAAGTCGCCCTCGGACGTGGCACCGTCGCCGAAGTACGTGAGGGCGATGCGCTGGGAACCTTTCAGCCGCTCGGCCCAGGCCAGGCCGACAGCGTGCACCATGTGGCCGCCGACCGTGATCGACGGCGGCAGCACGTTGAGCCCCTTCGGCGGGCAACCGCCCCGCTCGTCACCGGTACGACCGAGCACCAGGAGATCGAGGGGATAGCCGTGATGCCACATGGCAGCGGCATCCCGGTACGTCGCCACCATCCAGTCGTCCGGCTCGAGGACGGCGGCGCTGCCGATCTGGGCCGCCTCCTGCCCCTCGAACGGGGCGTAGGTCGCCAGCCGGCCCTGGAGCTGCAGGGCCGATCCCTTGCGGTCGTAGGCGCGCGCCGCCACCATCCAGCGGTAGAGCTCGGTGGCCTCGTCGAGACCCACGGGAGCATCGGCGAGCAGGTCACCGAGCGGCGTCAGGATCTGCAGCATCTCCTCGTCGGGCCCCATCGCGGGAACGTTACGTCACGTCGGGGGTGACCGGACCGGGCGCCGGACGCGCCGTTACGCTGAGGCCATCGCAATCAGGGCGAAGACCGACGAGTCGCCTGCCGGCTCCGATCCGGAGTCAGGCCGCCCGTTCGGCCCTGAGATCTCGCGATGGCGAGCCATGGTCGCGGGCGTGCTGGCGGCCGGCATGGCCCTCGGCGTCACGGAGCTCGTGAGCGCGCTGGGAAGCCCCAACGAGCCGGGTGTCGTCACGACCGTCGCCAACCGGTTCGTCGACCTGACTGCTGGCGCCCTGCGCGACGTCGCGGTGAGCGAGTTCGGATCGAACGACAAGGCGGCGCTCCTCACCGGCATCGTGCTGATCAGCCTCGGAATCGGCGCGCTGGTGGGACCAGCCGCGGCTCGCCGGCGGTGGGTGGGGTGGGTCGTCTTCGGTGCCTTCGCCCTCATCGGTGTGTTCTCGGGCTGGACCGACTCACAGGCCTCGGTCTCGGTCACCGCCATCGGGTCCATCCTCGGTGGCTTGGCGGGCGTGGCGACGCTCGAGCTGCTGCTGTGGCTGGGGCGGACGGCCACCAGGTCCGAGGCGATCCCGCCCGGCGTGCAGGACCCGCGTGTGAAGGCCGCCGACCGACGCACGTTCCTTCTCGCCGCCGGCGGCCTCGGCGCATTCGCCGCGGTGAGCGCGATCGCAGCGCGCAGCGCGCGCGGCGCAGGGCCCGCGACCCGCAGCCGGGCCGCCGTCACGCTGCCGCCTCCGTCCCAGTCGCTGCCCGTCCCCGCCACGCAGTCCTTCACGGTCGACGGCCTGTCGCCGTACGTCACCCCCAACGGCGACTTCTACCGGATCGACACTGCCATCTTCGTGCCCCAGGTGGACGCGACGACCTGGAAGCTCACGATCAAGGGCAAGGTCGACCACACCGTCTCCTTCTCCTACGCCGACCTGCTGGCCATGCCCCTGATCGAGCAACCGGTCACGCTGGCGTGCGTGTCGAACGACGTCGGCGGTCCGCTCGTCGGGA
Organism: Acidimicrobiales bacterium; assembly: GCA_036406775.1. GTDB lineage: Bacteria > Actinomycetota > Acidimicrobiia > Acidimicrobiales > Ilumatobacteraceae > DASXAI01. Next base: position 2,146 of record DASXAI010000020.1, on the reverse strand, counting down.
ACGCGGTCTGGCTCGGCGTCCCGCTCACGAACCTGCTCGACCGGGCGGGCGTCCACCCCGACGCCACTCAGATCGTCGGACGCTCCGTCGACGACTTCACCGTGGGATTCCCCACCGAGAAGGCCTACGACGGCCGGGTCGCCATGGTGGCGGTCGGTATGAACGGCGAGCCGCTTCCGGTGACGCACGGGTTCCCGGCCCGGTTGGTGGTGGCGGGCCTGTACGGGTACGTGTCGGCGACGAAATGGCTGAAGGACATCGAGCTGACCCGGCTCGAGGACTACGACGCCTACTGGGTGCCGCGTGGGTGGTCGAAGGAGGCGCCGATCAAGCTCCAGTCACGGGTCGATGTGCCCCGCTCGGGAGCGACGATCCCTGCCGGCCCGACCTCCATCGCCGGCGTGGCGTGGCATCCGAGCGTGGGCGTCAGCAAGGTCGAGGTGCAGCTTGACGACGGCACGTGGAACGCCGCCGAGCTCGGCGCCGTGGCATCGAAGAACACCTGGGTGCAGTGGCGCTACCAGTGGAACGCCACGTCCGGTCAACACGTGGCGGCGGTGCGCGCCTACGACATCAACGGGCAGGTGCAGACGGACGTGACCAGCACACCCGACCCCGACGGGGCGACCGGGTACCACTACCGCGGCTTCAACGTCTCCTGAGAGCCGACGGTCAGGCCGGTTCAGGCCATCGTGACGTGCACCCGACCGGCGACATCGGGATGGGTCTCGAGCCAGTGTTTCGCGTACGGGCAGCGGGCCACGATCGTGAGCCCGTTGGCCTGGGCCGTGTCGACCGCCGCCGTCACCAGGCGCCCGCCGAGGCCGCGCCCGCCGAGCTCCTCCGGGACCTCGGTGTGGATGAGGACGAGCGTGTCGCCGTGGCGCTCGTAGATGAGTTGGGCCAGGTGTTCGTCGATCTCGACCTCGAACCGGGACCGGGCGGGGTTGTCGATGACCTGAGGTTCGTCGCTCACGCCCTCAGCTCTAGCGCGCCGTGGCGGCCGCCTGCAGTTGGCGCAGGTCAGCGAACCCGACGGTCTGGCCGGACCAGGTCGGCGGCTGCCGCACCATCCACGCCAGGAACTCGCCGCACTCCTCGGGGCTGACGAACTCACTCAGGCCTTTGCCGCCGGTGGCCGCATCCTCGCCGCGCAGCTCGTAGGTGAGACGCCATCCTTCGGTCGGCACCAGCTGGTCGACGCGCAGAGTGTTGAACGAAACGCCGCGACCACCCAGCTCGAAATCCATGTACTCCGTCCAGCGTTCCATCGCCAGCTTGCTGACCGAGTACATCGCCAGGGCGGGGAGCAGCGCCTGCGACGCGCCGGAGCTGACGTTCACGACTCGGCCCCGACCGCGCTCGAACATCCCGGGCAGGAACGCCTGGCACAGCTGCAACGGCGACGAGACCTGCACCTGAAAGCCGGTCTGCCAGCGGCGGGCGGGCACCTCCATCAGGCCGCCGTTGGCCGGATAGGCGGCGTTGTTGATCAGGACGTCGCACCGACCGCGCCACTCCATCGTGCGCTCGACGATGGAGGCCACCTGGGCCTGGTCCGACACGTCCGCCGCGACACCGAGCGCATCGATGCCCGCGGCGGTCAGCTCCTCGACCGCGTCCTCCACGAAGCCCGGCGAGTGAGGATGGGGCCGTTCGCGCGTGTGGCGGCCGACCACGACGACGTCGGCACCGGCCCGGCCCAGCACGAGGGCGGTGGCTCGACCGATGCCCCGCGTGCCGCCCGTGACCACCGCGACGGCGCCGTCCAACTCGAACGGGTCGTCGGCCATGGCGCGAACGTACCGTACCGACCAACCGTTCGATAGAAGTGGGCGCGCCAGCACCACGCCCGCAGCTACGCGAGGCGAGGATCCTCGGGCAAGAGCCGGGCACCGAGATAGGTGGGAACAGGGAGAGCGGACGGGTCCAGGAGCACCAGGTCCTCCAGCTCGCCCACGGCGCCGATGCGGGCCTCGGCCAGCGCCGCCAGAGATGCATCGAGGTCGTCGACGACGAGCCCCTGGCCGTGGAACCGCGTCCGGCCTGTCGTCGGCTGCAGCACGAGAAGGCAGTCGACGAGCGACACGATGGCCGCGATCTCGCCGGGGCCGGCGCCCGGCGTCAGCCGCAGCACGTCGATTTC
>DASXAI010000019.1:0-7198 GCA_036406775.1 Acidimicrobiales bacterium | reverse complement strand
CCAGACGTCGTTCATCACGGCGGCTACGAGCTCAGCGTCGAGCTCAGACGACATCGCGGTGAATCCACTCACGTCGGCGAACAGGACGGTCACTTGGCGCCGCCGCTCGATGTCGGGAAGCAGCGCATCGAGCCGCTGGCGCAACGCCGCCACCGCCGCAGTCACGATCTCATCCGCGACTACGCCCCGCAGCCGCTCCTGGGCCTCGATGGCCATCTCGAGCTGCTGACGCTCAGACCCTGCGCCCGTCACCGCTGCTCAGCTTGCCCTATCCGGAGACCGCCGATGCGGCGCCTCTCGTCGCCGAACGCGAGACCGCTGCTGGCGTCGCCAATGTCGGACCGGACCCGTCGACACTGATATGTCGCACTGTCGGTCGACGACTGACCGGGTCCGATGCGGGCAACTACAGCGCTCGCACCGTCATGGACGATGCGTACCGAATTTGTGCCGGGAAAGAAACGTTGCCTCGAAGGTGACGCCGCGGCCATAGCTCGCATCTGATCGCGCCCTTGGGGGCTGGTGCCCTCAAACGACCGAGTGGCGACGAGGTTGGGGAGTGTGGCCGGTCCTCAGGGCTTTGCAGTGGTCGACGTGGAGGTCGCCGCCGATGTGGTGGTCGGCGCGGTAGTTGAGGGTGCGCTGGTACCAGTGGTCGAGGTGGGTGCCGGGGCGGATGTCGTTGTAGCAGCGGTGCAGACGGGCGTGCCGGCCGCTTGGGCCTGCTGCAATGCCCCCAGGGTCTGGGGACCGACCACGCCATCGACCGTGAGACCTTTGGCCTGCTGGAAGCTGCGGATGGCGGCGTCGGTGACTGGCCCGTAGATGCCGTCGATCGGGCCGGTGTAGCACCCGACGTCCGCCAGTGCCTTCTGTGCGGTGGCGATCTGCTGCGGGGTGACAGTCCCGTTGGTCACGGTCGTCGTCGTGGCCGCCGTTTCGGACGTGCCACTGTCGTCGTTCCCTATCAACAGGCCGATGCCGATGCCGGCACCGAGGGCCACCACGGCGACAACGGCGATCAGCCACCACCGATTCCGCGTGGCCGACGGCGGACTCTTTGGATTTTCGTCGTTCACACTCAACCGCCCTGGACTCGATCGCCAGCGCCGCGTCGGCGTGCGGTGCAGTGTAACTAGGGGCCCCGGCAGAGCCCGTGATGATGGCACCCGCCTCCGGACCAGCGGACTTGCCGAGTGTGAACGGCCTGCGTGACGCTGGTGCCATGGCCTTCGCCCGCAACGGAACGGTGCAGATCTACTACGAGACCTTCGGCGATCCGGGCGATCCGACCCTCGTGCTGGTCAACGGGCTGGGAAGCCAGTGCATCAACTACCGCACCGATTGGTGCCAGCGGTTCGTGGCCCGACACTTCCACGTCGTGCGCCTCGACAACCGCGACGTCGGACTCTCGACGCACTTCTCCGACGTCCAACCCGACCTGGCCCGAGTGGTGGAGGCGTTGAGCCAGGGTGAACGGGCCGAGGTGCCGTATCTGCTCTCGGACATGGCGGCCGACGTCGTGGCGGTGTTGGACGCGCTCGGCGTGGACCGGGCCCACGTCATGGGCCTGTCGATGGGCGGGATGATCGTGCAGACGCTCGGCGTCGAGCATCGCGATCGGCTGCTCTCCATCACGTCGGTGATGTCCACCACCGGTGAACCCGACGTCGGGCAGGCCAGTCCGGAGGCGCGGGCGCGGCTGTTCGGGCCGCCGGCCACCGACCGGGCGTCGGCCGTCGCCAACCATCTGGCCGGTCTGCGTATCTGGGGGAGTCCCGGCCGGGTCGACGAGGAGGCGCAGGCTCGCTACGCCGGCGAGGCGTTCGATCGCGCCTTCGACCCGGCTGGTGTCGCTCGCCAGATCATGGCCGTCACCGCCAGCGGCCCACGGGCCGACGCGTTGCGCCAGGTCGACGTCCCGACGCTCGTGATGCACGGCAGCGCCGATACGCTCATCGATCCGAGCGGCGGCCGTCGTACGGCGGACCTGATCCCTGGGGCGAGGTTCGTGCTGCTCGAGGGCATGGGGCACGACTACCCACAGCCGTACTGGGACGAGTGGGTCGACCTCGTCACGGCGCACGTCGCCGCGGTCGAGGCGTCGGCGTTGAAGAGGAAGTAGGGGCGCGCTAGCCCAGCGGCTGATTCATGTCGGTTCGCAGCTCCGATTGCGACAACGCTCGCCCATACATCCTGACGTTGTCGATCCGGCCACTGAAGTTGAAGCCGCCGTCGGCGCGTTGGCCGATCAGCACGTTGTTGGGCGAGTTCGCCTGGGTCGGCGTGATCGCTCCCTGCTGCGCGCCGTTGTCCAGGTTGCCGTTCACGTAGACGTCCATGGTCTTGGCCGCGGCGTCGTAGACACCGGCCACGTAGTACCAGGTGTTCAGCTGCAGCGGCGTTTGGCCGTACCGTGCCATCTTCTGGCCGGAACTGTTGGTGAGTTTGAAGCCGACGACTCGGGGGCCGGTGTCGATGGTGGTGTCGAGCTGGTAGCCAGTGGGTCCCCGCTTCGAAACGATGGCGGCGTCATCGACCGGGTAGGCCGAGGAGTAGATCCAGCCACCGACCGTCATGCTGCCGGTGAACTGGAGGCCGGTCGGATTGCGGAGGGTCACATGGTCGTCGCGACCGTCGAAGGCCATGGCGCTGCCAAACCGGCCCGCCGCATTCCAGGTCGGGCCGTTCATCAAGGTGCCCGTCAGACTGTGCCCGGACGCATCGGTGGCGGTGCTGCCGGAGTTCTCGTCGAAGGCGTAACCGGCCGCGAGCCCGGACGGCGCGGGCGGGTTGTTGACCGTGACCGTCACCGAGGGGGAGGTGGCCACATTGTTCGCGGCGTCGCGCGCTCGGGCTGCCACGGTGTGCGTACCGTTGGCAGCCGACCTCGTGTCCCAAGTGGCCCCGTACGGTGCGGTCTGATCTTCGCTGCCGAGGCTCACGCCGTCGACGAGGAACTGCACGCCGGCCACACTGACATCGTCGTGGGCATCGGCCGACAGCGTGATCGTGGCCTGAACGGTCGAACCACCGGCCGGCGCCGTCATCGAAACCGTCGGAGCCGTCGTGTCGGGCGTGACGCTGTACGTCGTCGCGCTCACCGGCGCGGTTGAGCCCGACGTGTTGCCGGCGGCGTCGTAGGCGGCGACGGTGTAGGTGTAGGTCGTGCCGGGATTCAGTCCGTTGCTCTGGTACTGGTTGGTGCTGGGACTTCCGACCAGCGTTCCGTCTCGATAGACCCGGTATCCGGTTACCGCCGTGTTGTCCGTCGAGGAATTCCATGAGAGTGTGATCTGCGTCGACGACACAGGCGTCGCCGTCAAGCCGCCCGGGGCAGTGGGGGCCTGGCTATCGCCACCACCGACAGCGAGGTCGTAGATGTAGAGCACCGCATCGCCCGAGAACGGAGCGGTGAAGGATTGCTTGGCGGAGCCACCGGTCACTGCTGGTCCGGCCGAACGGCCCCCAGTGGTGGGATTGAGCCATTCGACGCCAAGGGGTCGGGTGGTGTTGGAAAGATCAACCGTGAAGGGCCCGCCGGTGTCACTGTAGACCAGGAACTCGGTGGCGGTGAGAGTGGTATTGGCGAGGACGTTCCCCGTTGAAGCCAGTGTGTTCGAGGACGACATGGCGGCGAAGTTGGTCCGATCCGCGTATTGGCGCGCGTAGCCGAGGTTGGCTCTCAGCTCGTCGTAACGGTGGTCGGGACCCGAACAGATCCCGTTGACGGGGTTCGCACAGTTGTTGCGATTCCCTTGCGGGTAGTACACCACCCAGGGATCCATGAAGGCGACGGAGTTCCCGTTCATGAAATTGTCCCAGATGTAGTTGCGGACACTCAGCGACGAGTCGTTCCACAAGCCGAAGTACGAATGGTCGGAGTCATTGATGACGACTTTGCAGGTCGGGGCACCCGTTCCGCAGTTGTTCATGCCGAAGATTCGGGCGTAGGGAGCGATCCAATCAGCGTCGCTGTTGAGCAGGTCGGCATCGCTGCCGTCGACGTACGCTCCGAACCCGACGGGATGCTGGTAGGGCTTGGTTGCCTCGTAGGCGTGGAGGTGGGTGATCTCATGATTGTTCCACCACATCGCACTCCTTGGAGCCTCTTCCGAGGTGGCCCACAAGACATTGGGCAAGTCGTTCAACGTATCGACGAGCTTCTCGACGTAGGCATCCTGGGCCGCGGTTACCGCGTTGGGCGACCTCATGGTGATGGCTCCGACGCCTCCATGGTCGTCGACACCGTTGATGTTGTTCGTGCCAGTCAGAGGAAAGCCGTCGCCAGTGCAACGGAAGATATTCAACCACTCGCCCGTCGCGGTATAGACCGCGGTGTAGATGCCGGCTGCGTTCAGTTGTTCCACCCGGCTGCGCACGCGGTCGAAATAGGCCTGATCGAATTTGGTCAGGTCGAACTTGGGGAGGCCGTCCGCGGCCAAGCCGGGGCCAGTCCGCAGCCAGGGCATCGTCGGAACGTCGAAGTTCGTGACGGCGCCGGTCGGCAGGCCACAGAAGTGCGGCAGTTCGGTCGCCCAGAGAAACGTGAAGTTCTGGTGGTTGGCGGTCAGCATCGCGACATACGCGTTGAAGTCCATCGGCGACGTGGCGTTGTGCGCGCCCCAGTCCTGGAAGTCGTTCCAAGTGTGCGAGCCCATGAGAGGAACCGCTCTGCCGGTGGCGTCGACGAAGAAGTGTGTGTTCTGGGCCGATCGGCGCAGCGGACCAGCGATCGGCGCGTTCGATGCGGCGGCCAGCGAGACGGACGACGGCGCGGGCGCGCCGGCGGCATGGGCGGCAGTCGCGCCGAGAGGACTCGCTTGCGTGCCGACAAGGGTCACGGTGGCGAGAAGCACTCCCGCCAGCCATGAACGCTGGACCCGTTGCATAGGTGACGTCTCCATGGGTGACTCGTGGTGGGAGGCGCGCGAAGCCCCGACGAGCGGCCGTGAACCCTCCCTGCAATCGCTGGACGCCTACCCGGCACGTGGGCCGGCTAAACGCCGATGGTCAGCGCGGCCGTGGATGCCGCGGACGAGACGGCGTTTGCCGTCGACCCGATGGCGGGACGTCGGGATCCCCGCCGTAGCGTCATCTAGGCTTGCGTTTCCAACGAGGTCTTTCGGCCACCAGTGCGAGCAGGGAGCGGGCGGCGGTGAGTGTGACGGTGCGAGAGGACCTTGTAGAGGCGCACGGGCTCGCGTGGGAGCACGTCGCTGCCGCGGGCAGTTGGTGGTCGGGGGCGGAGCGGGTCGAGCTGGCTGGCACCGTGCTTCTGGCGATCGCCGACACCGACCCGCTGCCGCCATGGATCGGCATCACGTCGAGCGGTCGGCTGGCCGCCGACCTGTCAGCTCCGGCCGAGGCCCACGACCTCGTGTACCGACTGGCCCGTCACGCCGGCACCATGACCGTCGACGTGTATCGCGCCGTTGCCGCCAAGCTGGGCGAGCTGCCGTATGTCGAACTGTGCGGCATCGTGTCGACGGTCGCGGCAGTCGCACATTTCTGCCGCAACATCGGTGCACTGGTTCCGCCGCTACCGGCACCCACCGCTGGTCGGCCGACGCACGACCGACCCGAGCGCCTGGCGCAGCCTCAGTTCAACTGGGTCCCCGTCGCCGAGCCTGCGGACCAGGTGGCGGCGGTGGTGCAGGCGTACACGGCCGTGCCCGGCGAGCAGCTCAATACGTGGCGGATGGCCGACGCGCAGTACATGCCGCAACCGGAGATGGTGGACCCCGCGTGGGTGCGGCGGCCGGGAGGGTTGTCACGCGCCCAGATGGAGCTCGTGGCGGCCCGGCTGACGAAGTTGCGCGACTGCTTCTATTGAGTGGCTGCCCACGCCAGCATGCTCAGTTGGAGCAGCTCCGAAACCGGTCAGCATCTCGACCTTGCCGCCGTCGCACGCGGCCGTCCCGGGGTGGGCCTCGAGCACGGTGACGCGCTGCTGCGGTTTGCGAGCGCCTGCGGCGGCACCGACGATGCCGAGCTCGCCGCCGCACGGGCCTCGCTGGTCGCCGAGACGGACGAGGCGTTCATGGTCGACGCCGCCGCCGTCGCCGCCAACTTCGAGATGATGACCCGACTGGCGGACGGTACGGGCGCGGCGATGCCCTCGGAACGTCTCGAGCGCTCGGCAGTGGCGATCGAGAAAATGGGCATCGCCGATCTCGTCAGCCGCCGTTAGGTCTCGTCGTGAGCACCGGGAGCTCGCCGGGCGGCGCCACCCCGACCGAGGGGACAACACCGAGTTCTCGCAGGCGAGCGGCAACGGCATCGATCACCTGGCTCTGAGCCAGCACCGCGTCGGCAGGTCGATGCCAGAACCGGAGACGCAGCGTCAGTCCATCCACCTCGACGGCCTTGGTGAGCGCAACCGGCGCTGGCGTCGCCGAGACCTCCTCAGCGGAGGCGGCCGCGGCCACGATGACCTCGCGGATATCTCCTGCGGGCTGGTCGAGCGGGACGCGCACCTCCAGCTCGCTGCGCCTCATTCCGTGCAGGCTGCGGTTGATCATGGCGGCGGAGAGCACCTCGCCGTTGGGCAGAAAGACGGTGTCGCCGACCTCCGATTCGATGACGACTGTCCGGCCATTGAGCTCTTTGACCACGCCGACTTGGCCGACGAGTTCCACTTCGTCGCCAGGCTTGAAGGGACCTTTGGTCTGGAGCAGCAGCCCGGCACCGAAGTTGGTTGCCACGCCTCGCAGCAAGAGGACGGCCACGACGCCGGCCGCGATCGCCGCAGTGGTGAGTGGCTCGACGGTCGCTCCGACGAACGTGAGAGCGGTACCGATCCCGACGAGCAGCACGAAGAACTTGGCGATTGGTGGCGGCCCTCCCGCCGGTGTCGGGTGAGACTCCTTTGATCCGGCTGAACAGACCCAACGTCGCTCGCCGAGCGGTTCGAGCGGCGATGAGCGAGGCGATGAGTCGCTGGCTTGGTCCATTTCGCCATTGTCGGGCCTGATGGTGGGCTATGTCACTGACCGAACGTCCGGCCGGTGAGCTCGATCTTGACGACGTGCTCGAAGTCGACGGCGGACGGGCCGACAGCCACCGTGTAGCTGCCCTCGTCGATCCGCCATTGTTGGATGTCCCCGTCGAAGCTGGCGATCAGCCGCGGGTCGGCGGTGATCGAGACGGTGCGGCTCTCGCCAGGGTCGAGCTCGACCCGCTCGAAGCCCAGCAG
>DASXAI010000018.1:0-3093 GCA_036406775.1 Acidimicrobiales bacterium | reverse complement strand
GGTGCCACCTGCTCTGGCGAAAGCGGTCATCTTCCGGGACCGCCATTGCCGCTTTGAGCACTGTCAGGCGCCACCCTGGGCGTGCGATGTCCACCATCGACGACCCTGGGCCCGCGGCGGCCCCACCTCCCTCGACAACCTCGGACTCCTGTGCTGGTTCCATCACGAGCACGTCCACCGGCACGGTGCCGAGCGGCTGACCGCCGACAGCGAGGGGAGGTGGTACCTCGCCGCGCCCCGCCAGGCGGCGTGAGAGCGTGGCGTGCCAGGGGTCAGTCAGCCGTCCAGGCCGGCGCGGAGGTGGCGCAGGATGATGTTGCGCTGGATCTCGTTGGTGCCGCCGACGATCTCGGTCAGCTTGGCTTCGCGGTAGTAGCGCTCCATGCCGTACTCGACCATGTACGAGTAGCCGCCGAGGATCTGCATGCCGCGCTCGGCGCATCGGGTGGCGGCGCGGGTGCCGGCGATCTTGGCCATGGAGGCGTCCATGGAACACGGCAGGCCGTGCTGCTTCTTCCAGGCCGCGCGCCAGACGAGGAGGCGGGCGGCGTCGATCTCGACCGCCATGTCGGCGAGGGTGTGGCCGACGGCCTGGAAGTCGGCGATGCGCTGGCCGAACTGCCGGCGCTCGTCGGCGTGGCGGAGGGCGAGGTCGAGGGCGCCCTGGGCGATGCCGCAGCCGTTGGCGCCGAGCAGGATGCGCTCGCCGTCGAGCAGGTCGAAGATGAGCGGCAGCCCGTTGCCTTCCTCGCCCAGGAGGTTGGCGGCCGGCACGCGAACGTCGTCGAGGAACACCTCGCACGTGTGCACCGCCTGGCCTGAGAGCTTGCGGAGCGTGCGGACGGTGACCCCTGGTGCGTCCCGCGGCACGAGCAGGATCGACAGCGAGCGAGCCGACGACGCCGGCGCCGTGCGGACGAAGGCGAAGATGTAGTCGGCGGTGTCGGCGCCGGTGGTGAAGATCTTCTGGCCGTTGACGACGTAGTCATCACCGTCACGGGCGGCTCGGGTCGAGAGATGCGTGAGATCGGAGCCGGCGTCGGGCTCGCTCAGGCCCATGGCGAGCCGCATGCGGCCGGCCGCGATGGCCGGCAGGAGCCGTTGCATCTGCTCGCGCGTCCCGAACTGTTGAATGCCGCGCGCGCAGAACGTCACCGTCGGGGCGTGGGCATAGACGAGGCAGGCGGCGGCGCGGGCCATCTCCTCGGCCACGATGCACACCGAGATCTCGTCCGCGGCCGAGCCGCCGTACTCCTCGGCGATGGTGACGCCGCACAGGCCGATGTCGGCCATCTTCTGGTACAGCTCCGTCGGGAACCGTTCCTCGCGGTCGAGCTCGGCGATGAGCGAGTGGGGCGCCTCCTTCTCGAAGAAGGTCCGCAACGTGCGCTGCAGGGCCTCGTGCTCGGCCGTCAACGCAAAGTCCATCAGACCAGCCGCTCGTCGAGCACGCGGTGGAACAGCTCGACGCGCTGCTCGGCTCGCCCCAGGATGTTGCGCCGATGGGCGATCGACCGCCGGGTGGCGCCGACCTCCTCGAGCACGGCGACGTCCTCGGCGGCGATGGAAGCGAAGTGGTCGAAGCCGGCGTCCATCCGGGCGTCGAAGCGCTCGTCGCCCCGTTCGGCCACCACCCAGACCCGCAGCTCGGTGTGGTCGACGTCGTCGGGGACGATCGACATGACCTGGGCGTGCTGGGGGAAGCAACTCGCCACCGTCGTCGGAAAGGCCGTGTAGTGGCAGTAGGCCGTGCGCCGGTGATCAGCAGTGACCGCCATGCCCCGGATCGGCGTCACCATCATCGAGTGGGGCGGGAACAGCGTCCACGTCGTCTCGTCGAACCGGAGGCCTCCGTGGATCGTCGCGGCGTGGGTCTCGTCGGCGTGGTAGTCCTCGCTGAAGGCGTCGACCACCGCCTTCCAGTTGACGGCGATGGGCCACGCCGCCGCGCCGACGAGCCGCCAAGCGCCCATCCCGTAGCCCGCCAGTTCGGCGCCGAGGGAACCGAGCTCGCCGTCGAGCGGCCGCGCACCGGCATCAAGGTTGATCCACACGAAACCGTCGCGCTCGGCGACGGCGACGGCGGGGGCGGCCAGGCCGGCCACCAGCGCCGGATCGAAGAGCGCCCGGCGGGGAATGGTCGTCACTCGACCGGTGAGGTCGTACACGAACCCGTGCCACGGACACACCAGTTCGCACGCATGGCCGGGGGACGGCACGATCCGGGCGCCCCGGTGCTGACACACGTTGTGGAACGCCGTCAACTCGCCCAGATCACCGCGCGCGATCACGACGCTCTGGCCGAATCCCTCCCACACGACGTAGTCCCCGGGAGCGGGGAGACGGCTGGCGTGATCGGCGAGCAGCCAGCAGCGGCCGAGGACCCGATCGCATTCGGCATCGAACCGCGCCGGATCGCGGTAGCGGTCAGCGTCGACCGCTGTCAGGACCAGGCACCCCGCGTGCGGAACGCCATGCCGGGGACTTCCGGGATCTCGTCGATGGGCGTGGCGATGTCGTCGACGAGGGGCCCGATGCGGTCGGCGATGGACCGCAGGGCGGTGCCGTCGAGCCCATAGCAGCGGATCGCGTTCCCGCCCAGGATGGCGGCGACCTCGTCGGTGGGCAGACCCGAGAACGTGTTGCGCAGCGACAAGTCGGTGTAGCCCCACGTGCCCTCGAAATGGGGATAGTCGGAGCCCCACATCAACCGGTCGACGCCCCATTCGTAGCGCTGCTCCGACTCGAACCGGGACATGAAGCTGATCCCGAGCCAACAGTTGTCACGGAAGTACTCGCTCGGGGGCCGAGGGATCAGCTCACTCAGGTCCTGGTAGTTCGAGAAGTAGATGGAATCGAAGTCGGCGAGGGTCTCGGCCACCCAACTGGCGCGCTGTTCGGTGAACACCAGCTTCAAGGACGGATAGCGCTCGAAGACGCCCGCCCACACCATGTACATGAACCCGCGACGCGAGTAGTAGAAGAGGTCGGAGCAGTACAGCGCCCACGACTCCTTCCCCGTGTAGTCGGGCATGTCGCCCGCCCCGCCGTGCGTCGTCAGGGGCAGGCCGGCATCGGCGCACGCAGCCCAGA
>DASXAI010000017.1:0-3874 GCA_036406775.1 Acidimicrobiales bacterium | reverse complement strand
CGCCGATCCAGGAGGTGCCGGTAGCCTGGGACGGCTTTCTGGAGACCCGATGCGCGTCCTCACCGAGACCCCGCCCCCGTTCGAGCTGACCTACAACGACGTCTTCATGGTGCCGAGCCTCTCGGACGTCCCGTCGAGACTCGATGTCGACCTCAGCACGCCCGACGGTCTCGGCACGACCCTGCCGATCGTGGTGGCCAACATGACGGCGGTGGCCGGGCGCCGCATGGCCGAGACGGTGGCCCGTCGCGGTGGCATGGCGGTGTTGCCCCAGGACGTGCCGGTGGACGTGCTCCGCGACGTCGTCGCGTACGTCAAGACCCGTCATCCGGTCTACGAGACGCCGATCACGCTCGGCCCCCACGACACGATCGCCGAGGCGCTGGCGTTGATCCACAAGCGCGCCCACGGTGTGGTCGTGGTCGTGGGCGACGGCGACGCGCCTCTCGGCATCTTCACCGAGGCCGACGCCTCCGGCTTCGACCGGTTCACCCAGCTGCAGCACGTCATGTCGACCGATGTGCTGTGCGTCGAGGCCGGCACCGAGCCCGACGACGTCTTCCAGCGGCTGGAGTCGGCCCGCTTCACGGCGGCGCCGGTGGTCGACCACGGCCGGCTCGTCGGCGTCATGACTCGCAAGGGCGCCCTGCGGTCGACCTTGTATCGGCCCGCCGTCGACACCGGCGGCCATCTCATGGTGGCCGCGGCGATCGGCATCAACGGTGATCCCGGCCCGAAGGCGGAAGCGGCCGTCGACGCCGGCGCCGACGTACTCGTGATCGACACCGCCCACGGCCACCAGACCAAGACGCTGCAGACCGTCGCCCACGTGCGCAAGGTGGCCGACGCCGCCACGATCGTCGCCGGCAACGTCGTCACGGCCGATGGCGTGCGTGATCTGGTCGATGCCGGCGCCGACATCGTCAAGGTCGGCGTGGGGCCCGGTGCCATGTGCACCACGCGCATGATGACCGGCGTGGGTCGGCCGCAGTTCTCGGCCGTGCTCGAGTGCGCCGACGCCGCGCACCGACTCGGCAAGCACGTGTGGGCTGACGGCGGCGTGCGCCATCCCCGCGATGTGGCCCTGGCGCTGGCCGCCGGCGCGTCGAGCGTGATGTTCGGCACGTGGCTCGCCGGTACGTACGAGAGCGCGGCCGATCCGATGCGCGACGCCGACGGCCGGCTCTACAAGGAGAGCTACGGCATGGCGTCGCATCGTGCCGTCAAGAACCGCACGCGTCTCGAACCCGGCTTCGACCGCGCCCGCAAGGAGCTTTTCGAGGAAGGCATCAGTTCGTCACGGATGTACATCGACCCGGACCGGCCGGGTGTCGAAGACATCATCGACGAGATCGTGGCCGGCGTGCGCAGCGCCTGCACGTACGCCGGCGCCCGCACCATCGAGGAGTTCCACGACCGTGCGGTCGTCGGCGTGCAGAGCCAGGCCGGCTACCTGGAAGGGCTCCCGCTCGGCACCAGCTGGTAGCGGATCACGCGGATGTCGGCCGTGCGGAAGCTGGCCAGCCGCGTGCTCCAGCAGTCGATCACCGACCGCCCGGGCGCGGTGCGGAAGAAGGTCGTGAGCGGACCCTCCTGCTGATAGGCGTCGGCGTCGTCGATCACTTCGGCGGTTTCGTCCACGAGCTGTACGAGGTACGCCATGCCATCAGGATAGGAAGCGGGCCCTGTGAGGAGGAAGGGGTACAACCCTGTGGATTGAGCGCACGCTGATCCCACAGCCTGTACACAAACTGTGGGGCGGGGGTGAAGACCTTGTGAGCGGGCCTGGGCGATTGTTGCGAAAGCGAATGACAGTGTCGCCTTCCCCGGTCAAAACTCTCCTCCGACACCAGTATTTCTTCGACATGTTGACGTCTCTACGACAGAGCAGGTGTGAGTCACGTCTCGAAAGGAGCCCACCATGCGCGCCACCATCCAACTCGGTTCACACGGCGACGATGTCGAGCGAGTCCAGCGGTACTTCGTTCGCGCCAGGACCCTCGACCCAACCCATCTGGACGGCGATTTCGGTCCCGAGACCGACGGACTCGTCCGTGGCTTCCAGCAGGACAATGGCCTCGTCGTCGACGGCATCGTCGGGCCGCAGACCTGGGGTGCGCTGCCTCCGTACCTCGAAGCTTCCCCGAGATTGGCCGAGGGCGACCTGGGTTCGGACGTAGCTCGACTTCAGTTGGCGTTGTCACGGACGGTGGACGCCGGTTACTCCGGTCCTATCGACGGCTGGTTCGGGCCCCAGACGGCCGCCGCCGTGCGGGCCTTCCAGGTCTCGTGGGGACTGGCCGGATCGGGCGTCGTCGACGAGCAGACGTGGTACGGGCACGTGGGTGCGGCCGGCGCCACCCTGGAGGACCTCGCCGGGATGCTGATCTTCGACCCGTTCGCGGCGTCGGCTGCGTAGTCGTCTGACGGGCCGCATGGAACGACCCCCGATGTTGATCGGGGGTCGTTCCGCGTCTCGGCGCAGCCAACGGCGGCGGTGGATGCAGCGGCTTCGCAGCTCGTTCCGATTCGATTCACAGCTACGTGACCGAAACGTTATCGGCGACCACATCATCTCTCAGACCCGCGATTGAGGATCCACATCCCGGCTTCGGCCCGGAACGCGTCACTATTGACGATCGAAGACCACAGGCATACCGTCACGATCACGCCGTCCGACCTAACGGTCGGGGCGAAGGGAGGGCGTAGGGATCGCGCCGTGCTCGTCCGGACTATTCCGCGCCAACGCATGCTTGCGATCCTGGCCGCCTGCGGCGTCGTGGCGATGGCGCTCATGGTGTCGCCGGCCGCGGCCGGCGCCGCCGCACCGGGGATCCTCCCGCCTCAGGCGTCGGTCGGCGGCCGCACGTACAGCCAGTGGTCGGCCGCCTGGTGGCAATGGCAACTTGGATCCCAGAACGTGCCGACGAATCCGAGCGCCGATCCCAAACCAGGCACGTCGGCGCAGCCGGAGGCGGTCGACTGCCATCTCGGCCAAACCGGCCAGGTCTGGTTCCTCGCCGGCATCTCGTTCGCGCAATCGTTCACGACTACCTACCGCAGCTGCAGCGTCCCCGCGGGCGTGTTCCTGTTCTTTCCCGTGTTCGATGCCTGGAACGACAATCTCAACTGTCCGGGGCTGCCCCCGTTGCCGAACACCGCTCGGCAGCTCGCCCAGAACGTCCGGCAGCAAGTCGATGCCATCGATCCCGGCACGATGAGTGTGACCATCGACGGAGCCAACGTCCCGGGACTCCGTGACAGCTCGACTGCGTTCCGCGCCGCAGCACGAGGGTTCTCCTACACGCTCCCGGACAACAATCTCTTGTCCCCCTTCTGCGCAACGCCGTTCCCGGCTGGCACGACGCCGCCGCGGCCCGGCGCCTTTGCCGACGGCGTCTACGTACTTCGTGCTCCACTACCGATGGGAGTGCATCAGCTCCACTGGACGGCCCAGGCGGGGAAGGGCGCCATGTCCAGGACGTGAACTACACCATCACCGTACGCGGCTGATCCCGTTGGAACCTTGGTGTCACCTGTGGATTGGCCGTGGGTTGTCCTCCAACTCGTTGTGAGCCTGCCACCTCCCTGACACCCACGCGCCAGTGGCCGTTCACTCCCGTCTGATGGCGTGCATCCGGGCGACGACGAAAGGGAGAGGGAAACGCCATGGGTGCACAACGCAAGATCCTCGTCGGCAGCGCGTTGGCGGTGGCCGGCCTGGTCGCGGCCACGACCGCTGGCGCGGGGAGCAGCGACGGCGACCGGACACGGGAGGTCCGCCAAGCCATCGACGGCGGCAAGGCCAAGAACGTGATCATGTTCCTCGGAGACGGCATGGGTGACTCCGAGATCACGATCGCCCGCAACTACC
>DASXAI010000016.1:0-3724 GCA_036406775.1 Acidimicrobiales bacterium | reverse complement strand
CCACTCGAGATCGCCGAAGAAGAACGCGCCGGAGTACGCGCCGTAGTCCGCGCCCGTGGCGAAGGCCCCACCGAGGGCGGCGTGGCCGTCCGCCGGGACGTCGTGCGTCCACCAGTACAACGGGCCCTTCAAGTTGGCCGGCGGGTTGGCGTAGGCCGCCTGGCACGCCGCCATGCCCGAGTAGGCGTTGCGGTAGCTGAGCGGCCCCTCCCAGCAGGGCCAGCCGAAGTTCTCGCCGCCCGTGGAGACGTCGATCTCCTCTCGGTTGTTCCATCCCACGTCGCCGAGATAGAGGGTGCTGTTGCTGCCCGGAGCCAAGGTGAACCGGAACGGGTTCCGGAAGCCGTACGCGAACACGCGCGTGGCCCAGTAGTTGCCGTCGGAGGAGAAGGGATTTCCGGGCGCGGGTGACCCGGTCGAAGTGAGGTGGAGAATCTTCCCTCGGGGCGAGTGGATGTCCTGGGCGTTGAGCGCCGACGTATCGGCGACCGTGTACGACGAGGCTTCCCCGTTGCTGACGAACAGGGTGTGGTCGGGCGCGACGAGCACGGAGCCGACGGTGTGGGAGTCGTCGCCGTGGCCGTCGTTGCCCGGATCGGCCGAGAACGCCGGGAGGCAGTCGATGAGGACCTGTTCGTTCGAGAACGACGACGGGGCAGTGGCCGAATTCATCGTGAGCTTCGTCAGTCGCCCGTAGATGTGGGCGGTGCCGTCGGCCGCATTCGTCGTGGTGGTGCCGTCCTTGCACGCCACACCTGGACCGGGCGTGTAGTCGTAGAGCAGGTACACGGTGCTGCCGTCGACGTCGACACCGAGCAGACCGCGGTCGGTCGGCGCGCACGTGACCTGGTTCTCCGACGGCCACGAGATGTTGCTCCATTGCGTTTTGTCGAGACCGTCGGCGTTCGGCATCCGGCCAAGCCCGATGTCACCGCACTTGCCGATGCCGATCAGGTTGGTCGTGCCGGGGAGGAACACGAAGTTGGTGGGGTTCGGCACGAACTGCGACACGTCGTCGGTGCGGGTCAGGTTGAAGCCCGGTCGCAGCGTCTGGTCGGCGGCAGCCGGATCGGCCTCGATGACCACCGGGAGCACGACGGTGAAGATGGACACGATGGCGATCAACACCGTTCGATGGCCGCGCCACGCCCGTCCGCGCACGGGATTGACCGTAAGAACGCAACCGGCAAACGACCATGAGCCGTCCGAATCATCTTGCCGTAGGGAAAACTGTGAGTGAAGAACGGCTCAGCCCGTGTACCAGCCGGCCAGATCGACGACCAGGTCAGTGGCGGTGAACGACGAGAGGCACACCCGGCCGTCGGCTGGCACCTCGACCACGGCAAGGTTGGCCGCCGCGACCTGGCCGTCGCGGTAGTTCACGTTCGACACGAGTGGATCGGTGCCGCAGGGATAGGCCCGGACGTAACCGGCGCCGTCGGGTCCGGCGGCGGTGATGTTCAGCACCACCGACGTCGCCTCGGCCGGGATCCCCGCTTGCCCGGCCACCGTGATCGCCAGCGCCGCTCCCGGTTGGAGCGCGCCCGTGCTCGTTCGCGTGTCGACGAGACGGACCGGATCGGGCGCGGCGAACTCGGCGCCCGCGCCCGGCGCGTACCACCCGGCGAGGTCGACCACGAGATCGGTGTCGGCCGAGGCCCGGAAGCAGACCTGGCCCCCGGGAGCGACCATCACCGCGGCCAGGTTGGCGACGGTCTGGCCCGGCGCGAAGTTGACGTTCGACACGGTCTGCTCGTGGCCGCACGGGTACACGCGCAGGTAGCCGGCGTCGGCCGGGCCCGTGACGGTGAGGTTCAGGAGGGCGGCGCGGGCGCCGGTCGGGAAGGCGGACCGGCCCGCCAGTGTGAAGGGCCGCTCCTCACCCGCGGTCAGCCGGGTCGTCTGGCGCGTGTCGAGCACGCGCACCGGCTCGACCGTGCGGTACGTGTTCCCGTCACCCGTGGCGAACCACCCGCCCACGTCGACCACGATGTCAGTGTCGACCATCGACCAGAAGCAGACGCGACCGTCGGCCGGCACCCGCACGACGGCGAGATTGGCCGCGGTCTGGCCGGCATCGAAGTTGACGGAGGACACGTACGGCGAGGTGCCGCACGGATAGGCGCGCACGAAGCCGTCGGCCGCCGGTGCGGTGACAGTGACGTTCATCATCACCGCCGTCGGGTGCGTGGGCGCACCGGGCTGGCCGTTGAGGTCGATGGCGAGCTCGCGTCCGGCCCGCAACCGTCCGGATGGGCGAGTGTCGAAGAGTCGGTAGGGCTCGACCGGCGTGAAGGTGCCGTCGACGGCCGGCCCGGCCGTGCCGGCCCCGGCCCCGCCGCTGAGCACGACGGTGGCGTCGCCCGCCGACGTGGCGACCGTGGCAGTGCCGGTCCACGCGCCCGGCGACGACGGCGCGAACCCGACGGCAACAGAGACCGACTGCCCGGCGGCGATCACCGTGCCCGCGGCGGGGGCCGTCGTGACGACGAAGGGTCCACCGCCCGTCGTCACACCCTGGAGGCTGAGCGGTGCGGTGCCGGCGTTGGCCACCGTGAAGGTGCGGGTCACGGAGGCGCCGGGCGCGACCGACCCGAAGTCGACTCGCTGCGGTGACACGGTGAGGCTGGGCGCCGGCGGCTGGATCTGGACGTTGGTGACGCTGTGGCGGTCGCTCAGACCTCCGGTGGCGGCAGTGAAGCCGAGCTGGGCCATGTTGGGCAGGGTGAGGGCCTTGTCGAGCGCGGGCTGGCCGTCAACGGTCACCTTCGCGTGGCCGCCCACGACCTCGATGTCGACGTGGTGCGTCCCGCCGAGGTCGGGTACGGCCGCGTTGGTGGCGGCGTAGAGGAGCTGGCCCTCGGCCGCGCCGGCGGCCAGACCGACGAAGTTGGCCGACGGGTCGTTCGGGCCCTGGAAGGTGTCGAGGGCGACGGCCACACCCGGGAGCTCTCCGAAGCCGAGCCCGGCCCCGCCGTCGCCGAGGGCGTCGGCGCCCACTGACGGATCGGTCATGGCGAAGGTCATGCCGTCGGCGCCATGGCCCGGAGCGATCGTGGCGTCGAAGCTCACCCGCAGGCCCTCCGTGGGCACCGCTGTCGGCCACCAGGCCGTGCCGCGCTGCTCGACGGCGGCGGGGGTCAGCACGAGGGCATCACCCTGCAGCGCCGCCGCGCCGTTGAGCGTCCAGCCACCGGCCGTCGGGGGCGGGACGGGCGCCACCGGGGCGATGCGGTAGACGGCCACCAGGTTCACCTCGGCGTCCGGCATCGTGAAGACGTGGTCGCGGCTCTGACCGTCGGACCAGTGATCGAACACGAGGTTGCCGTAGGACGAGGGGGCGATGACGTGGTTCTGCGACCCGACGATCTCAGCGAGGGCGGGCGCCGCCGTCGAATTGGTGGCGTTCACCACGATCGGTACTCCCGCCGGTGACGAGCTCACCTGGAGGCTGCGCTTGCGGGCGGGGACGGCGACCGACGCCGTCGCCGTTGCGCCTCCGGCGTCGACGGCCGTGATGATGACCTCGAGATAGGAGTCGTCGCCGTGGTCCGGGATCACGCACGTGTACGAGCCCTGCGGGCCGGTCTGGGCGCCGCTCGGGTGCAGATGGCAGCTCCCGGGCACCGGGCAGTGATGGATCACCTGCTGGTAGGTGATCGTGGGCGTCGGGCCGTCGGGGTCGGTGGCGTGGGCGACGATCGGCACCACGGTGCCGACGGCG
>DASXAI010000015.1:0-5501 GCA_036406775.1 Acidimicrobiales bacterium | reverse complement strand
ACGAGATCGTTGCCACCTTCTCGCACTTGGCCCGCCAGTCGAGCCACGTGAACCAGCGCTCGGGTGTGTCGGTGCGGCTGAGCGTGTCGAACTCCGAGGTCCTGGCGGCCAACGCTGTTCGGCGAGCCCTGCGCACGGGCGAGCGGACCGTCGTGCCCCGGATCTGCGACCTCGAGGCCCTCGCCGCCTCCACATCGGGCAAGGTCGAGATCGAGACCCTCGAGGAAGGCCGCGAGGGTCAGATCATCGACAACATGCTGAAGGCGGCCGTGCTCACGGTGTTCAAGGACAGCCTCTCCACCGAGCGGCTGCGCGAGGTGGTGGTGGCCTTCGAAGAGGGCATCGTCGCCCACACCGGCGAGGACGTGGCCTCGGCCCAAGAGGCCGAGCTGCTCTCGAACATCCCCGCCCTGCGCGAGCCCGTCGCCCACCTCACCCAAGGCGACGAGTCGCCGGCGGCCGTGGCCAGCGCGGTGGAGTTCGTGCTCGAGGGGCTGCACCTGTCGAAGCGGCTCAACAAGGAAGCCGCCGGCGCCCGGGCGACCTACCGCGGCCGTAGCTGAAGCCGGAGGTCGTTGCAGGCCTCGCACACATCGGGCGGGATGACGCCCACCCGCATCAACGCCGCGAAGACGCGGCAGCCGATGCAGTACGCGAACAGCGATTCCAGCGTGGCGGCCGCGACGATGAGGCCCACGAGGGCGAAGGCGAACGCCGAGGCACCGGCCCACCACGCCACTGCCGCCGACACCGTCACTACGGCCCCGATGCCCTGGGCGAACCGCTTCGGCGGCCCGGGCACGAGCTTGGTCCCCAGCCGCGGCGCCGCCACCCGCGTGGCGAACTGCCCGAGCGGGCTCAGCCGCGGTCCGGTGAGGACGCGGGCCACGAAGCCATAGGCCAGCAGCAGCAGGATCCACCCCTGGTCCGTCACGAGGAAGGCGATCGCGGTGACCAGGACGCCGCCGGCCACCACGCGAGCGGCCACCTCGTTCACCGGGTTGGGGAAGCGCAGCAGGCGAGGGAGCGCCATCGCCGCCCACCCTAGCGTCAAACCTGACTTCTCCAGTCAGGATTCGGCGAGCGCTCCCAGGGCGTCGGCCGCCGGCGCCGGTCCGCCGTCGTCGGCTAGGAGCGGGTCGGCCAGCACGAGATCCACCATGACGCCGTCGGCGACGGCCAGCCGCACCGCGTCGGCCAGCACGACGGCAGCGTCGGCCCGCTCGTCGTCGCTGGTGCCCTCGAGGGTGGCCAGCACGGCGAGGGGACGGTCGGGTCCCTCGGCGGCCAGGCGCACCAGCACCTCCGCGACCGCCTCATCGACGGAGCCCCGGTTCACGGTGAGCAGGCCGCCGAGCAGGTCACAGGCACCGGCCAGGCCCTCCAACACCAGCCCGTTGGGCACGGGCTCGCCGGTGCGCAACGCGCGGGGCCACTCGTCGTCCCAGGGCTGCAGGCCGATGGCCGTGGCCAGGGGTGGCCCGCCGTGCAGCACGCGCCACGCCTCTCGCCACGCCACCAGCAGCGTCCGGCGGCCCATGGCGACGACTGTCTCGTCGCGCCCGGCGAACGCGTGCTGGGCGAAGCCCGTCGGGCCGACCATCGGGAACCACCCGCCGGCCTGGTCACCGACCCGGTCGGCCACGCCTTCGACGTACCGGGGCCACCAGCGCCCGGCCGTCTTGGCGTCGGCGAATCCGCCTTCGTCCTCGAACCAGTTCGGCGTACGCCGGCCCAGCAGCGCGGGCCACGGCGTCAGCCCGGCTTCTCGCACCGAGGCGATCGTCGTCGCCAACGCCTCGACCGCCGGTCCGGACCACCGGTCGGCGGCGGGCTGGAGGTCGGTCCAGCCCACGGCCACACGGGCATCGGTGACCCCCACGGAGGCGAGGGCGGCGAGGTCGTCGGGCCGGTTGGTCGCGGCGACGGCGCCGAGGCGCACGTCAGGCCACGTACGGCGAGCGGGTCCAGAGCTCGCCGGTGTCGTGGCGCGGGGCCGAGATCGGCGCGCCCGACAGCGCCACCGTCGGCACCGGCTCCGGGAAGCCCCGGAGCGTCACGTCGTCGTGCGGCGTGGCCACGACCCCCTCCGGCAGCCCGTCGATCTGGTCGGCCGGCATGAGCACCTCGTAGGGGCCGGCGGCGTCGCACAGCCGGGCCGCCAGGTTGACACTGCGCCCGACGTAGTCGTCGCCCTCGAACAATAGGGCGTAGCCGCTGGCGATGCCGACCCGCAGGGCGAGGGGCGCGCACTCGCGCCGGGCCTGTTCGTCGAGCTCGAGGGCGGCGGTGACCCCGTCGGCCTGATCGATGGCGACGATCATGCAGCCGTCACCGAGCCACTTGGCCACCCGGACGCCGCGGTCGGAGGCCACCTCACGCACGAGGGCGCGGAACCGCGACAGGACAGAGGCGGCGGCGTCGTCGCCGTGCTCGGCGGTGTAGTTCGTGAAGCCGGAGAGGTCGGCGAAGACGAACGTACGTGGCACCCGCATCCCTTGCAGGGTAGGGCCTCGCATGAGCAGTTAGCCTCCGGTCATGGTCTCTCGGTTCACCTATTCCCGGTGGGACGGCACCCAAGTGGGGTTCGACCTCGACGCCGACCGGGTCCTGGAGGAGATGACCGACGACCTCCTGTACCACGGCGATCTGAACGCCGCCCTGCGCCGCATGCTGCAGTCGGGCTTCCGTGACCGCAACGGCGAGCGTCTGCAGGGGCTGCGGGAGATGCTCGAGAACCTCCGCCGCAAGCGCAAGGACGCCTTGGAGCGCTACGACCTCGGCGGCGTCTACGACGACATCGCCCAGGAGCTGCGCGACATCGTCGACATGGAACGGGACGCCCTCGACGACCTGGCGCGCGAGGCCCGCGACAGCGGCGATCAACGCCGTCAGGAGGTCACCGACGAAGCGGTGGCCGAACGCCAACTGCAGCTCGACATGCTGCCTCCCGACCTGGCCGGCATGGTGAAGGACCTCCAGGAGTACGACTTCACGTCGAGCGAGGCGCGCGAGCGCTTCGAGCAACTGATGGACCAGCTGCGCCAGCAGCTCATGCAGCGCTACGTGAACCAGATGGCCGGCGCCATGCAGGACATCTCACCCGAGCAGATGCAGCGCATGAAGGACATGCTGTCCGGGCTCAACGAGCTGCTGCAGATGCGGGAGCAGGGCCAGGACACCCAGCAGGCGTTCGAGGAGTTCATGCAGCGCTTCGGCGACTTCTTCCCGGAGAACCCCCAGACCCTCGACGAGCTCCTCGAAGTCATGGCCGAGCGCATGGCGGCCATGCAGAGCATGTTGAACTCGATGACGCCCGAGCAGCGGGCCCAGCTCCAAGGCCTGGCCGAGCAGTTGTTGGGCGACATGGACCTGCGCTGGCAGGTGGACCAGCTGGGCCAGCACCTCCGCTCGCTCTTCCCGCAGATGGGCTGGGATCGCCGCTACAACTTCGAGGGCCAGGACCCGCTCAACTTCGGTGAGGCCATGGAGCTGATGCAACAGCTCGGCGACATGGACCAGTTGGAGAACCTCATGCGCGGCGCTACGTCGCCGGGAGCGCTGGCCGAGGCCGACGTCGACCGCGTGCGCGACCTGCTGGGCGACGACGCCGCCCGTTCCCTGGAGCGGTTGGCCGAGCTGGCCCGCATGCTGGAAGAAGCGGGCCTGATCGAGACCAAGGAGGGGCGGTACGAGCTGACGCCGAAGGGCATCCGGCGCATCGGCTCCAACGCCCTGGCCGACCTCTTCCGCAAGCTCACCAAGGACAAGATGGGCCAGCACCAGCTCGACCGCCTCGGCGTCGGGCACGAGCGCGCCTACGAGACCAAGCCGTACGAGTTCGGCGATCCCTTCAACCTCGAGATCCACCGCACCATCCGCAACGCCATACAGCGCACGGGCGGTGGCACGCCCGTGCGGCTGCATCCCGACGACTTCGAGATCGAGCGCACCGAGAACACGACGCGCTCGTCGACGGTGCTCATGCTCGACCTGTCTCTGTCGATGCCGATGCGCGACAACTTCCTCGCCGCCAAGAAGGTGGCGATGGCGTTGCACTCGCTGATCTCGTCACAGTTCCCGCGCGATTACCTCGGCATCGTCGGCTTCTCCGAGGTGGCGCGCGTGCTGAAGGCCGAGCAGCTCCCCGAGGTGTCGTGGGACTTCGTGTACGGCACGAACATGCAGCACGCGTTCTTGCTGTCACGCCAACTGCTGGCCCGCCAATCGGGCACCAAGCAGATCATCATGATCACCGACGGCGAACCGACCGCCCACATCGAGCCTGACGGGCAGGTGTTCTTCAACTACCCGCCCGTGCCCGAGACGGTGGAGGCGACGCTGCGGGAGGTGGCGCGCTGCACCCGTGACGGCATCCGCATCAACACGTTCATGCTCGACGCCAACAGCTACCTCAAGTCGTTCGTCGAGCGCCTCACCCAGATGAACCGCGGCCGGGCCTTCTTCACCACGCCCGAGACCCTGGGTGACTACGTGCTCGTCGACTTCATCGAGCAGCGCCGCGCCCTGCGGGGCAGCGGCGGCCGCCGGGCCGGCTAGCTCTCCGTCCGTCCTTCCGTTTCACGCTTCTCTGAGAACCCCACAGGTCGTCAAACGAGCGTGAAACGGAGAGGTCGTCAGGCCAACAGCCGCACGTACCGCTCGTAGGTCGCGGCGTCGAAGGCGCAGAGGACGACGCGATCGACCGGTCCGTCGAAGGCGCGCACGGAGGCGACGGCGATCTCGGCGGCGTCGTCGGCCGGGTACCCGTAGACGCCGGTGGAGATGGCGGGGAAGGCCACGCTGGTGGCGCCGAGCTCAGCCGCGATCTCGAGGCTGCGCCGGTAACACGACGCCAGCAGGTCGGCTTCGTCGCCGGCGCCGCCGCGCCAGACCGGGCCGACGGTGTGGATGACCCAGCGGGCCGGGAGTCGGTAGCCGGGCGTGGACTTGGCGTCACCGACGGCGCAACCGCCGTGCGCGCGCATCGCCGCCGCCAGCTCCGGACCGGCGGCGGCGTTGATGGCGCCGTCCACGCCACCGCCCGGGACGAGCCGCGCGTTGGCGGCGTTCACGACGGCGTCGACGGCGAGGGTCGTGATGTCACCCCGGGCCGCGTCGATCTGCATTTGCCCATGGTGGCAGGCCCGGACATTCCCCCTCTTGCGCGCGGCGATGTGATAGGGGACAATGACATCGTTGTAACTACAGCGGTGGCATCGGTTGAAGCCGGTCGGCGCGGGCCGCACCGTTCGGCCGGCGGCACCCTCGGGCACCACACCCCGTGGCCACAGCAGGGAGGCCAGGCAACGATGCGCGACATGGAGCAAGAGGACCGAGGCTGGCAGGACTACGCCAACTGCCTGGGGGTCGACCCCGATCTGTTCTTTCCCGAGCGCGGCGCGTCCACGCGGGAGGCCAAGGAAGTCTGCCACGGCTGCGTCGTGCGGGAGGAGTGCCTCGAGTACGCCCTGGCCAACGGCGAGAAGTTCGGCATCTGG
>DASXAI010000014.1:0-2614 GCA_036406775.1 Acidimicrobiales bacterium | reverse complement strand
CTCAGCGGGACCGGGAGCGGGAGTGGCCGAAAGTCGAGCTCACCGGGTACTCGCGGGTGGACGGGGCCAGTTCGTAGGCGGCCGGGGTCGAGATGTGGTGGCGCAGGGCGCGGAGGGCACGGCGGATCGAGCGCATGGCGTTCAGTACGGGCCCCGCCCGCGGGCAGTTCCGGGAAGTTGAACCGGAGATCGCCCGGGCGGGCGGTGAGCGGTTCAAGTTCCGGAGAGGCAGGGGGCGGGTTGCCGGAACCCCAGCTGGGCCCTAGCATGGTCTGTCGGCCTGCGGCCCGCACACGGGCGCGGCCGAGCTTCGAGCAATACCCCTCCCTGCCGGTTCGACACGAGGTCACGCGTGCCCACCATCCAGCAGCTGGTCCGCAAGGGCCGCAGCACCAAAGCCGACAAGACCAAGACGCCGGCCCTGAAGGGCGCGCCCCAGCGCCGCGGCGTGTGCACCCGCGTGTACACGAACACCCCTAAGAAGCCGAACTCGGCGCTCCGCAAGGTGGCGCGTGTCCGCCTCACCAGCGGGATGGAGGTCACCGCCTACATCCCCGGCGAGGGCCACAACCTGCAGGAGCACTCCATCGTGCTCGTCCGCGGCGGCCGGGTGAAGGACCTCCCGGGCGTCCGCTACAAGATCATCCGCGGCACCCTCGACTCGAGCGGCGTGAAGAACCGCAAGCAGGCCCGGAGCCGCTACGGCGCCAAGAGGGACAAGTGATCCGCCATGCCTCGTAAGGGCCCCGCCCCCCGCCGCGACCTCAGCCCCGACCCGGTGTACCGGTCGGTGCTGGTGACCCAGATCGTCAACAAGGTCCTGCTGCGGGGCAAGCGCTCCGTGGCCGAGCGGATCGTGTACGACGCCCTGGGCATCATCGAGCAGCGCTCCGGCGCGGAGCCGATCGCCACCCTGAAGCGGGCGATCGACAACGTGAAGCCGCCGCTCGAGGTCAAGAGCCGCCGGGTCGGCGGCGCCACCTACCAGGTCCCCGTCGAGGTGCGGCCCCGGCGGGCCAACACCCTCGCCATCCGGTGGGTCGTCGGCTTCGCCCGGCAGCGGCGGGAGAAGACGATGGCGCAGCGGCTGGCGGCCGAGCTGCTCGACGCCTCCAATGGCGTCGGCGCCTCGATCAAGCGCCGCGACGACATGCAGAAGATGGCCGAGTCCAACAAGGCCTTCGCCCACTACCGCTGGTAGTAGTCGCAACACCGGTACAATTACCGAGCTGACCGGGCCGCCGGGCCCGGTCATCAGCGTGCCCCCACCCCCCGTGAACGAAGAGTGACGCCCAAGATGGCACAGCGCGAATTCCCCCTCGAGAGAACCCGGAACATCGGGATCATGGCCCACATCGACGCGGGCAAGACCACGACGACCGAGCGCATCCTCTATTACACGGGCAAGACCTACAAGATCGGTGAGGTCCACGAGGGCGCGGCCCAGATGGACTGGATGGTCCAGGAGCAGGAGCGGGGCATCACCATCACGTCGGCCGCCACCACGTGCACGTGGCGCGACCACCGGATCAACCTGCTCGACACGCCGGGCCACGTCGACTTCACCATCGAGGTGGAGCGGTCGCTGCGCGTCCTCGACGGGGCCGTAGCCGTGTTCGACTCGGTGGCCGGCGTCGAGCCCCAGACCGAGACGGTGTGGCGCCAGGCCAACAAGTACCGCGTCCCCCGCATCTGCTTCGTCAACAAGATGGACCGCATCGGCGCCGACTTCTTCCGCACCGTGCAGATGATCGAGAACCGCCTCGAGTCGATCCCGGCCGTCATCCAGCTCCCGATCGGAGCCGAGGGCCACTTCAAGGGCGTCATCGACCTCGTCTCGATGCAGGCCATCGTGTGGGACGAGAACAAGGACAAGGGCGAGCACTTCGACATCGTCCCGATCCCGGCCGAGCTCGAGGCCCAGGCCGAGGAGTGGCGCGCCAAGATGCTCGACATCGTCGCCACCGAGGACGACGACCTGATGGAGAAGTACCTCTCCGACGAGGAGTTCTCGACCGACGACATCAAGCGCGCCATCCGTAAGGGCACGCTGTCGTTTTCATTCGTCCCGGTGCTCTGCGGGTCGGCGTTCAAGAACAAGGGCGTCCAGCCGATGCTCGACGCCGTCGTCGACTTCCTGCCGTCGCCGCTCGACATCCCCGCCGCCACTGGCATGGACGTGAAGGGCATCGAGGTGCTCGAGCGCCCGGCCGACGAGAAGGCGCCGTTCGCCGCCCTGGCGTTCAAGATCGTGTCCGACCCCTTCGGCCGGCTCACCTACTTCCGCGTCTACTCGGGCACCGTCGCCAAGGGCGCCGAGATCTACAACTCCACCAAGGACCGCAAGGAGCGTCTCGGGCGCATCCTGCTGATGCACGCCAACCACCGCGAGGACATCGACCAGGCGATGGCGGGCGACATCGTGGCCGGGCTCGGCTTCAAGTACACGACCACCGGCGACCGGCATGGACGTGAAGGGCATCGAGGTGCTGGAGCGGCCGGCCGACGAGAAGGGTCCCTTCGCGGCGCTGGCGTTCAAGATCGTGTCCGACCCGTTCGGCCGTCTCACCTACTTCCGCGTCTATTCGGGCAAGCTCGGCGCCGGCAGCCGCGT
>DASXAI010000013.1:0-3562 GCA_036406775.1 Acidimicrobiales bacterium | reverse complement strand
TCACCCGCCGCGCCAGTGGTGCCGTCACCCGCCTGGTTGTTGGTGATCGTGCTGTTGGTCCCCGTGAGGGCGCCCTCCACGATCACGACACCGCCGCCCGAGCCGCCGAGGAAGCCGGTGCCATTGGTGTTGGCTCGATTTCCGGTGACCGTGGTGTGGTCGAGGACCAGATCGCCCCCCGCGGCGACGACCCCGCCGCCGATGCTGTCGTCGACGTCGTCGCCCTGGGCATCACCGCCCGTGATCACCAGGTTCTCGAGCGTGAGTGTCGCCTCGGACTCGGGCTGGAACTGGATCACCCGCTCGCCC
This sequence comes from Acidimicrobiales bacterium, assembly GCA_036406775.1. Classification (GTDB taxonomy): domain Bacteria; phylum Actinomycetota; class Acidimicrobiia; order Acidimicrobiales; family Ilumatobacteraceae; genus DASXAI01. Next base: position 3,253 of record DASXAI010000013.1, on the reverse strand, counting down.
GGGCAGGACATCTGGATGGTCGCCGGGGCCCCGGTCGCCACCTCGAGGATGACGTCGGCCGTCCCCCTGAGGTCGAGGTCGCCGCTCTCGTTGTCGTCCTCGGGGCCGTCGCCGCACTCGTCTCCGGAGAACGTGTAGGTGGTGCCGGCGACGAGGTCGATGGTGGTGGGATCGCTGCTCGAGTTGGCCGCATCGATGGCGGCGCGCAGCTCGGCCGGCGTGGTGACCGCATCGGCCGCCGCCGGTCCGGCCAACCCCACCATGCCCGCCGCCGCACTCAGCACGACCAGTGCGCTGACGCCCAGCACCTTGTGCGCGACCCGCCGTCTCGCCATGTCGTTGCCCCTCACCCCTCGTCGGGCGCCCCGAGCAGCACCCGCCACCAAGTGGGCGGAAACGTTAGCAAGCCGGCTGGTCGGCTGTCGGTATCAGGATGTCGGGATCGGGATGTCGGGCTACACCGGCCCGGCGTCGCGCCAGCGCTCGCGGTAGTGCCGACCGGCCGGGCGCTTCAGCACGAGCACCACGCCGACCAGGATCAGCGACAGCGCGACCCGCACCAGCGAGCCGGTGTTGCTGCCGGTCTGGGCCAGCTCCTCGCCGCCCACGGCGCCCTCGTTCACGGTGACCGTGGCCGACGCGCTCTTCACCACCGCCGGGTGGTCGAAGGGCGTGACCGTGGCCGTCACCGTGTTGGTGAACTGGCCGGCCGCCGACGGCGTGGCCGCGCACGAGTAGGTCCACGTCTCGTTCACGTCGAGGACCCCATCGGTGTCGGTGTCGCCGCCGGTGAGCTGCGGTGCGCTGCAGTTCGGATCGGCCAGAGCCACGCTCTGCGCCTCGCCGGGCCCGAGGTTCTTCAGGGTGATGGTGAACGTCACCGACTGACCCTTGTCGATCGTCGCCGCGGCCGCCGTCTTCGTCACCTCGATGTCGAGGTTCTGCCGCACCTCGACCGCACCGACGTCGCCGGCTGCGGCCTGCGGCCGGGTGACGCCCCGCTGATCGGTCGTCACCGCGAGGTCGGCCGTGGCCACCTTGTCGAGCAGCACGCTGCCGTCGCCGGGGAGGCGCGTGGTCGTCGGGCCGGTGTTGTCGGCCAGGCTCCCGAGCTTGAAGTCGGCGAACGGCTTCACGCCGAGGTCCGTCGTGTCGTCGAACTCGCAGCCGGAGGGGTTCTTCTCGTCCGTGCTGTCGGGAACCGTGTTGGCGCTGTAGGTGCTGGCCGTGGCCTCCACCCAGCAATCCGGGCCGTCGTTCGTGGTGTCGGTGACGCCGATCACCGTGCCCGTGCTCGTCCACCCGTCGAACAGCAGCGCGCTGCCGCCGCCGTCGGGACCCGCAGCTCCGACTGCGCCGCCGCTGCCATCCGCCGCGTTCGGCGTGACCGTGCTCGCGTCGGGTGCGGCCGCGTCGGCGACGATCGTCGACGTGATGCCGCCGGCACCGCCGGCACCCCCGGCGCCACCGGCACCGGCCGCTCCGCCACCGCCGTTCTCCGTGACGGTGTCCTGCACGAGCGACGTCGTGACGTCGAGCTCGGCCTTGGGTGCGACCGCGAAGCCGCGCACTCGCGTGTCGCGCGAGCTGACCTCGCCGGCGACGATCGCGCCGGCCATGCCGCCGTTGCCGCCGCGGCCGCCGTCGCCGCCGTTGGCCCCCTCGACGTTCTGACCGGCGTCGCCGCCGGCACCACCGATGCCACCGGCGCCACCGGCGCCGCTGAAGTTTCCGTCGAGGGTGGAGTTCGTGACGGTGAGCTTCGGGTTCGATTCCGACGAGCCGTCAGCGGCGAAGAGGATGGCGCCGCCGATGGAGCCGAGGCCCTCGAAGTTGCCACCCTGGCCACCCGCACCACCCGCGCCGGGGTTGACGGCCTGGTCGGGCTGCACGCCGCCGAGCTCGGGGTGGGCGTTCGAGGCGTCGCCGCCCCGGCCACCCGTGCCGCCGTTGCCCGCGTTGCCAGTGGAGTTCCCGCTGAACGTCGAACCGGTGACGCTGGCGGGATCCTGGCAGCCGAGGCTCGCCTGCTGGTCGAGCAGCTCGAGGAAGGCGCCGCACTGCATGGCGCCACCCATGCCGCCGAAGCCGCCCTCGCCGCCGTCGCCGCCGTTGAGGCCGTCGACGCCGCAGCCCCCGGTACCACCGTTGCCGCCGTCGCCGGCCCGGTTGCCGCTGAACGTCGAGTTGGTCACCGTGATGCCGCCGAAGAACGAGATGACCCCGCCGCCCTGCCCGCCACCACCGCCGTCGCCGCCCGTGAGCGGGATGCAGTTCTCGGTCGACCACGAGAACCCGTCGCCGCCGTCGCCCGCGCGGTTGTTGGTGAGCGTGCTGTCGCTGATCGAGACCTCGCTGAAGGCGGCAACCGCGCCGCCGAACCCGCCGAACCCGCCCTGGGCGGTGGCGATGAGCGGGGCCACGCTCGTCAGCGCGGCCATCGGGCTCACCTGCGGAGCCTTGACGAGCGGCGGCTGGACACCGTCCGGACCGTCGCCCGCCCGGTTGTTCACCAACGCGACATGGTCGAGCGTGACGGCGCCGAGGCTCTCGATCGCGCCCCCGCTCTCGCCGTTGTTGCCACTGCTCTCGGGGGCGTGGCCGTTCTGGAGGACGACGTTGCGCAGGATGAGCCCGCCCTCACCATCGATCACGACATCGGGCTTGACGCCCCGCACGAACGGCCCGAGGTTGTCGATGAGGCGCTGCGGCAGCTCACAGGACTGCTCGATGGTCGCCGGCGTCTGCCCGGCAGGGGTGAAGATCGTGAGGTCCTTGCTGCGGTGGATGTCGAGGTCGCCGGTCTCGTTCCCATCCTCGTCATGCGGATCGTCGGCGCATTGGTCGCCGGAGATCGAGTAGGTGCCGCCGGGGACGAGCTCGATCGTGTCGCCGTCGGCGTCTGACAGGTTGGCCGCCGTCACGGCGGCTCGCAGGGCCGCGATGTCGGCCACTCCCGCGGCGTGGGCCGCCGGCGCGGCCGCGACGATGAGTGGGGCGGCCGCCAGCACGCCCATGCCGAACAGCCCGAGTACCCGTGCTCGCAACCCGCGCCCGCGCATGCCGCCCACCCCTCGCTCGTCCTTCGTACGCCGTGGTGGCGTACTTCTGCCCTCCGGAAAGCATAGAGAGCCTACCTTCCGCCCGTCGAGGAAAGCAGGGGTGACCGATCGGGCAGTCTTCAGGGTGTGGGCGGGAAGCCCGGTACGCCCTCGTCGAGCTGGACACCGGCTGCGTTCAGGAAGCCCGAGAG
>DASXAI010000012.1:0-3706 GCA_036406775.1 Acidimicrobiales bacterium | reverse complement strand
TTCCGATTCGACGCTTGTCGCGCACACACCTCCGCGTGACTCCGACGGAGATAGAGCGCGCCCTGGGGCAGCTCGGGAGTATGCAGCACGGGGCCTTCACCAGGCGCATGGCGGCGATGGTGGGTGTCTCGTGGAAGGCCGTCGAGGCGCGCATCCGGTCGGGCACGCTCACCGAGCCCGCGCCCGGCGTGCTCGTGCTGGGTGGCCTGCCCACGACGTGGCACCAACGTGTTGCCGTCGCCACCCTTGCCGGCGGTGGCGCTGTCGCGTCGCACCGGACGGCGGCGCGACTGCATGGCCTCGACGGCTTTGATTCCGACGTGATCGAGGTCAGCGTTCCGGTGCACCGACGAGCCGCCCAGTCGGCGGCGACGGTGCATCGAGTGGCGGCCCTCGAGACGTGCGACATCATCGTCGTCGACGACATCCCGTCAACGACCGTCGCCCGGACACTGGCGGACCTGGGCTCTGTGACCACCCGCCGCCAGGTGCTGAAGGCGCTGGACGCGGCCCGACGAGCAGGCGTCAGCACGCGGTGGTGCCGGCAGACGGCGGAGCGGCTCCATCGGCCGGGCCAGGCCGGTACTGGCGTGCTTCTCCGGCTGCTCGACGAGGCCGAGGGCGACCGGGTGCCCGAGTCGTGGCTCGAGCGGCTCGTCGAGGAACTGCTCGCGGCGCCCGGCTTCCCTCCGCTCGTCCGCCAGCATGTCGTGCGGGACGATGCCGGCCGGTTCGTCGCGCGTGTCGATCTCGCCATCCCGTCTCTCTGCCTCGCCATCGAAGCCCACAGCCGCCGGTTCCACTTCGGTGACGGCGCGGGCGCCACCGACGAAGACCGCGATCTGCGCCTGACTGCTTGTGGCTGGGAGACCCTCTACCTCGGCTATCAGCACACCAAGCGCCCTGGCGAAGTGGTGCCGCTGGTGCTACAGACCGTCGCCCGCCGGAAGTTGAACCGGTGACCGCCTCGGCGGGCGATCTCCGGTTCAAGTTCGGGAGGGGAGGGACCGTCGGAGAACATGCGTTCGGGCGGTAGGCTCGACAGTCGTGCAGCCGTTCCAGGTCGTCTCGCAGTTCCAGCCGGCCGGCGACCAGCCGCGCGCCATCGACCAGCTAGCGGACGGCGTCGTGCGCGGCGACCGGTTCCAGACGCTGCTGGGCATCACCGGCTCGGGCAAAAGCGCGACGGTGGCGTGGACGATCGAGCGGGTGCAGAAGCCGACGCTCGTGTTGGCGCCCAACAAGAGCCTGGCGGCGCAGCTGGCCAACGAGTTCCGCGACTTCTTCCCCCACAACCGGGTCGAGTACTTCGTCAGCTACTACGACTACTACCAGCCCGAGGCCTACATCCCGTCGAGCGACACGTACATCGAGAAGGACAGCTCGATCAACGACGAGATCGACCGCCTGCGTCACAGCGCCACGGCCGCCCTCCTGACCCGGCGGGACGTCATCGTCGTCGCCAGTGTCAGCTGCATCTACGGCATGGGCAACCCCGAGGAGTACCGGGGCAACCTCGTCGAGCTCCACACCGGCGTCGACTACGACCAGCGCTCCATCCTCCGCAAGCTCGTCGACCTCCAGTACGACCGCAACGACATGACGCTCGGCCGCGGCAAGTTCCGGGTGCGGGGCGACACCATCGAGGTCCACCCGGCGTACGAGGAGACGGTGCTGCGCATCGAGATGTTCGGCGACACCGTCGAGCGCATCACCGTCGTCGATCCGCTCACGGGCGAGCAGTTGCGCGACCTGTCCGAGGTGATGGTGTTCCCCGCTACCCACTACGTCGCCGGCGACGAGCGGATGAAACGGGCCGTCGTCGGCATCGAGGCCGAGCTCCAGGAGCGGCTCGCCTGGTTCGAGGCGCACGGCAAGCTGCTCGAGGCCCAGCGCCTGCGGATGCGCACCCAGTACGACCTCGAGATGATCCAAGAGGTCGGCTACTGCAACGGCATCGAGAACTACTCGATGCACATCGACGGCCGCACCTACGGCGAGCCGCCCTTCACGCTGCTCGACTACTTCCCAGACGACTTCCTGCTCGTGATCGACGAGAGCCACCAGGCCGTTCCCCAGCTCCACGGCCAGTACGAGGGCGACCGCAGCCGCAAGGACGTCCTCGTCGACCACGGCTTCCGCCTCCCCAGCGCCCGCGACAACCGGCCGCTGCGTTTCGAGGAGGTGCTCGAGCGCCTCAACCAGTGCCTGTTCCTGTCGGCGACCCCGGCGGAGTACGAGCTGCGCGTCTCCAGCCAGGTCGTGGAGCAGGTGGTGCGACCCACCGGCCTCGTCGACCCCGAAGTCATCGTGCGGCCCACCAAGGGCCAGATCGACGACCTCATGGAACAGATCAACGACCGCGTCGCCCGCGGCGACCGAGTCCTCGTCACCACCCTCACCAAGAAGATGGCCGAGGACCTCACCGACTACCTGCTCGAGCTGGGCGTGCGCGTGCGATACCTCCACAGCGAGGTCGACACCATCCAGCGCATCGAGATCCTCCGGGCCCTGCGGCTCGGCGAGTTCGACGTGCTGGTCGGCATCAACCTGCTCCGAGAAGGCCTCGACCTGCCCGAGGTGTCGCTGGTCGCCATCATCGACGCCGACAAGGAGGGCTTCCTCCGTAGCGAGACCTCGCTGATCCAGACCATCGGGCGAGCCGCCCGCAACGTCGACGGCCAGGTCGTCATGTACGCCGACACCGTCACCGACTCGATGCGGCGGGCCATCAGCGAAACCAACCGCCGGCGCGGCCTCCAGCAGGTCTACAACGCCGAGCACGGGATCGACCCGCAGACGATCCGCAAGGCCGTCACCGACATCCTCTCGATGCTGCGGCCCGACGACGGCACCGCGCCCACGCCCGGCCGGGAACGCCGGCGCCAGCGGGAACGCGACCAGAAGCGCCTGGCCGAGCTGGCCGAGCTGCCCCAGAACGAGCTGTCGCGCCTCATCCAGACCCTGGAGGAGGAGATGCACGAGGCCGCCGCCGAGCTCCGGTTCGAGTACGCCGCCCGGCTGCGCGACGAGGTCAACGAGCTCAAGCGCGAGCTCCGTGAGGCGAGCGTCTGACCATCGAACACTCGTTCGAACCGACTCGCTAACATCACCCCTGTGATTTGCCTTCGGCCGCCTATACCCTCGGACTGATGCCGTCGTCGGACACGCTGGTCGTCAGAGGCGCCCGCGAGCACAACCTCCAGAACATCAGCGTGGAGCTGCCACGCGACAAGTTGATCGTGCTCACCGGCCTGTCGGGGTCCGGGAAGTCGAGCCTGGCCTTCGACACGATCTACGCCGAGGGCCAGCGCCGCTACGTCGAGTCGCTGTCGGCGTACGCCCGCCAGTTCCTCGGGCAGATGGACAAGCCCGACGTCGAGTTCATCGAGGGCCTCTCCCCTGCCATCTCCATCGACCAGAAGTCGGCGTCACGGAACCCCCGATCCACGGTCGGCACCATCACCGAGGTCTACGACTACCTCCGGCTCCTGTACGCCCGGATCGGCGTGCCGCACTGCCCCGAGCACGGTGTGCGGTTGGAGCGCCAGACGCCGCAGCAGATCGTCGACCGCCTGGCGCAGCTGCCCGAGGGCACCCGCTTCCAGGTCCTGGCGCCGGTCGTGCGCGGTCGCAAGGGCGAGTACGAGACGCTCCTCGAAGACCTCCAGGCCGAGGGCTACGTCCGGGCCCGGATCGACGGCGA
>DASXAI010000011.1:0-3186 GCA_036406775.1 Acidimicrobiales bacterium | reverse complement strand
AATGCCATCGGTGGACCTCCGGGTCTGCTGTCGTTTACGCGCCCGACGCCGCGTTCTTCGCGTCGCCTTCGGCTTCCTTGGCGTCCTTCTCGATCTCGGCGGTGTCGGCCTTGATCTCCTTCTTCTCGACCTTCTCCGCCTTCTTCATCGCCTTCTCGATCTTGCTGCCCATGTCGGACACGCCCACCACGACCAGGCCGGCCTGGCCCTCGTCGAGCTGCTCACCCAGCTCCTTCAAGTCCTTGCGGCTCATGCCGGCCGCGGCGTGGCCGGCGACGGCGCCGAGGATGGCCCCGCCCCCGGTGGTGGCGGCGAGGAGCCCACCGCCGATGGCGGCGAACGGGAAGATGGCCACGACCAGACCTGTCGCCAGCCCGACGCCGCCGCCGAGGACGCCACCGACCCGAGTGGGCGTCTCGTGCTTCTTCGTGATCTTGACCTTGCCGCCTTCCTTGCGCTCGATCACCGCCGCGTCGTAGGCGTCGATCAGGTCAGCCTCGGTGTGCAGCTCCTTCACCAGGGCGTAGTCGGATTCGGCGTCGTCGACGTTGCTGTACACACCGACGTAGGCGATGAAGGTGTCCACGGCCATGTCCCTACCTCCTCGATCACGATGTCGACCGCACCGTAGACGCTTCCCGGACGGTCCGGGCTCACTGAGCGAGGTAGATCAGCCACCCCCAGGTGATCGGGCCGCACTCACCGTCGACCACCATCGACGGATCTCGCTGCTGGCGCACCTGGTCCTGGAACAGCCGGACCGCTTCCAGGGTCACGTCGAGGAAGTTGCCGGTGGCGCCGAACTGGGCGAGGCGACCGATGCCGAGCTTGATGAGCAGTTGCTGCATCTCGGCGACCGCCGGTCCCTGCGCGCCGCGGGTCAGGTAGGGCTTGTCCTGGCGCGGCACCGGGCCCGAGGGTGGCGGGCCAGGCGGGACAGGCGCGGGGGACGGAGCCGGCGCGCTGCCATAGGTGCAGCCGGGGATACGGGCGCCGGCCGTCCAGTCGCGGTTGAGGGCCGACGCCACCAGGACGCCGTAGTCCTTTCCCATCGCCTCGATCGTGTGGCCGTCGCCGAGCGAGATGGCCACGTGGGCCTTGGGCGGGCAGGTGGGCCCCGGATCCACCGGGTTGCCAGCGGCGTCGCGATGCCGGAACAACAGTGCGCCTCGAGTAGCGATGGCCTGCTCGACCGTGATCATGGTCCCGTTGCTCTTGCACCACCGATGTTGGATCCACGACCCGTCGGGCATGGTCGGCTGCACGCCCGCCCGCCCGCACGCCCACTCGACGAGCTCCGAGCAGTCGAACGCCGTCGGGTTCGGATCGGTGATGCTGGCCTCGGCGTTCGAGACGTACCGATCGCCCTGTTGGGCCAAGGCCAGTTGCACCACTTGCTCCACGTCCACCATGGCCATCCCCCTTTCGCCCACGCGCAACGTACCTGCCCGCCGCAGGTGTACCGGCCGGCCTCAGCGAGTCGGCTGGGCGCGCAGGAAGGTGAGCACGGCCAGGACCCGGCGGTGATCGTCGGGCTCCGGTTCGAGCCCGAGCTTGGCGAAGATCGAACGCACGTGTGATTCGACGGTCCTCGGCGTGAGTCCGAGGCTGGCGGCGATGGCGGGGTTGGCCCGGCCCTGGGCCATGAGACGCAAGACGTCGCGCTCCCGGTCGGTGAGGGGCTCGAGCGGATCCTCCGTGCGTGTCCGCGTCAGGAGACGGCTCACGATCTCGGGGTCGACCACCGAGCCGCCTCCGACGAGCTGGCGGAGGGCCCGTGTCAGTTCGTCGACGTCGCCGATGTGCTCCTTGAGGAGGTAGCCGACGCCGCGGCTGCCGTTGGCCAGGAGATCGATAGCCGATCGCGTCTCGATGTACTGGGAGAGCACGAGCACGGCGACACCTGGGTGCTGCGTGCGGATGGCGATCGCCGCCTCCAGCCCTTCGAGGCCGTGGGTGGGCGGCATCCGGATGTCGGTGACCACGACGTCCGGCTCGTGGGTGGCGACGGCTTCGAGCAGCGCGTCGGCGTCGCCCACCGTGGCGACGACAGTGAGCCCGGCGTCGCGGAGTAGCGCTGCGACGCCCTCGCGGATGACCGTGGCGTCATCAGCGACCACGACCCGCAACGGCGGCTCCTGCCGATCGCGCCATTCGACCTCGAACACCTCGGCCGTCGTCCCGAGGTCGGGGATCGTGACGACGCCACGCGATCGCAGTGCATGGCCAGCACGCGCGCCGGCCAGCAGATGCACGGCCGGACCGGCCACGATCGAGGCGTCGGCGGCCAGACGGCACAGGCCGGCCGCCTCGGCCGCGGTGCGACCGTCGACGGTCGACTCATCGAGGGAGACCTCGCCGGTGCTCACGCCGATTCGGAGCGCCGGCGGCGCGTCGACGCGAGCCGCGGCCTGTTGCATGGCCACGGCGGCGTCGAGGGCGCGGGTGGCACTCCGGAACAGGGCGACGACGGCGTCGGTGGGCGCCTCGGCCAGCTGACCACTGTGGAGCCGCGCGATGCGCTCGAGGACGCCGTCGAACAAGCCGGGGTTCCGTGCGACGGCCCACACCACCGTGGCCGTGACCAGATCGGTCATGGCGGAACGTCCGGCAGACGGGCCATGACCGTGGTTCCTCCGCCGGGCCGGCTGTCGACCAGCAGGGCTCCTCCGAGCGCTTCTACACGATCGCGCAGGCCGGCCAGACCGCCACCGTCGACGACGGCCGCGCCCCCGTGCCCGTCATCGTCGACGCGCACGATCAGATCGCCGTCGCACCGCTCGGCGGTGATCACCACCGATGTCGCCCGCGCGTGCTTGGCCGCGTTGGCCAGACTCTCGCTCGCCACGAAGTAGGCCGCCGTCTCCACCACCCGGGCCGGACGGTCCTCCAGTCGGCTCCGAACCGACGTGGGTACCGATGCCGCCTCGGCCAGACACTCGAGGGCCGCCACCAGCCCCCGGTCTGTCAACAGCGGCGGTTGCAGTCCTCGCGCCAGTTCGCGGATCTCCCGGAGGCTGTGATCGACCTCGTCGGCGGCCGACGTCAGGAGCGCCGCCTGTTCGGCATCGCCCCCGGCCTGGGCTCGGTGCCGGGCTCGCCGCACCAGCATCGACGCGCCCACCAGGCGCTGCTGAGCGCCGTCGTGGAGGTCGCGCTCGATGCGCCGGCGCTCGTCGTCGGCGG
>DASXAI010000010.1:0-5589 GCA_036406775.1 Acidimicrobiales bacterium | reverse complement strand
CCGGCCCGGCGACCGCCGACGACGTGCTGCGCGAGGCGCTCGCCGCCGGCGCCACCGAGGCGATCCGTGTCGACCTGGCGGCCACCGCGCCGAGCGAGGCGGTGGCGGCGAGCCTCGCGCCGCACCTGGCCGGTTGCGACGTCGTCTGGTGCGGCGACGCATCGCTCGACCGCGGCAGCGGGTCCGTCCCCGCCTATCTCGCCGCGCACCTGGGCGCGGTGCAGGCGCTCGGTCTCGTGCAGATCGACGTCGGTCCCGCCGGCAGCCTCACGGCCCTGCGGCGTCTCGACGGTGGGCGGCGGGAACGCCTCCGGGTGACCGCACCGGGCGTGTGCTCCGTCGAGGGCGCCGCCGCCCGGCTGCGGCGCGCCTCGCTCGGCGCCACGCTGGCGGCGCGGACGGCCGTCATCGACGTGCGGCCCGGCTCGGCACCGGTATCCACGCCATCCGTGTCGACGCGCCCGTTCCGGCCGAGGGCACGCGCGCTGGCACCACCGGCCGGCACGACTGCGCTCGAACGGATCGCGGCGCTGACGGGACCGGCGACGGCCGGGGCCCACGGCCAACCCGTCGTCCTCGAACCGGCCGACGCCGCCGACCGCATCCTCGACGCCCTCCGATCCTGGGGCTATCTCGACAGCTAGCGTTCCGCCAGTGAGACTCGGCGCCCGCACGTGGCCGGACGTACACGCCGCCACGCGGCTCCTCGCCGTGCCTCTCGGCAGCTGCGAGCAGCACGGACCCCATCTCCCGCTCGACACCGACACTCGCATCGCCGTCGCCCTCGCCGATCGCCTGGCGCAGACGCGTGCGGACGTCGTGGTGGCGCCCGCGCTGGCCTACGGCGCCAGCGGCGAGCACGCCGGCTTCGCGGGCACACTCTCGATCGGCCTCGACGCCCTCGCCGTCGTCGTCACCGAGCTGGTCCGGTCGGCCGATGACTTCGCCGGCGTCGTCTTGGTGAACGCCCACGGCGGCAACGCCGCCGCGCTGGACCGAGCCGTGACGACGCTGACGGCCGATGGCCGACGCGTGCTGGCATGGTCACCACAGGCCGACGGCGACGCCCATGCCGGCCGGACCGAGACGTCACTGCTGCTCGACCTGGCTCCGTCGGTCGTGCACATGGACCGGGCCGAAGCCGGCGCCGTGGCTCCCCTCGCCGCGCTGATGCCAGCGCTGCGGGCCGGCGGTGTCGCCTCGGTGGCCTCCAACGGCGTGCTCGGCGACCCGACGGGTGCCTCGCGGGACGAAGGCAGCCGGCTGCTCGACTCGATGAGCGCCGCCCTGGCCGCCGCCGTTGACGCGTGGCGGGCGACATGGTGACGCGCTACGCCCTCGACGACGGCGCCCGCCGAGTCGACGACGGCACCGTGCTCATCGGCGGTTCGCCCCTGTCGATCTTCCGCTTGTCCGACACGGGCGCCCGTGTACTGGAGCGACTGATCGTCGGCGAGCCTCCGCCGAACGGCGCGGAGCGACTCACCGAACGCTTGCTCGACGCCGGCGCCATCCATCCGCGTCCCGACCGCGGCCCGTTCACCGTCGCTGACGTCACGGTCGTGATCCCGGTGCGCGACGGCGATGTGGGCCACGTGCTCGACACCATCGGACCGGTCGGTGCCGTCGTGGTGGTCGACGACGGCTCACAGACACCGGTTCGAGCGCCGGGCGCCACGGTGATCCGGCGCGCCGTCAACGGCGGTCCGGCGGCGGCGCGCAACACCGGCCTGGCCGCCGTGACGACACCGCTCGTGGCCTTCGTCGACGCCGACTGTCGCCCCGAGGCGGGCTGGCTCGAACCGCTCCTGGCCCACTTCGCCGACGACCTCGTCGGCGCCGTCGCTCCTCGGGTGATGAGCCCGGCGGGCCGACAGTCGCCGCTGCTCGACCGGTACGAAGCGGTGCGCTCGCCACTGGACCTGGGAGCGACGGAAGGACGCGTCCGCGCCGGCACCCGTGTCAGCTACGTGCCGAGCGCCGCCCTCGTGGCCCGGGTCGACGTGCTGCTGGCCAGCGGCGGCTTCGACGAAGACCTGCGCCTGGGCGAGGACGTCGATCTCGTGTGGCGGCTCGACGAACAGGGCATCCGGGTGCGCTACGAGCCGGCCGCCGTGGTGCGCCATCGCCCCCGGCCGACGCTGCGCTCGTGGCTCGCCCAGCGCGTGAGCTACGGGCGTTCGGCCGCCAGCCTCACGCGCCGGCATCGCGGCGCCGTCCCGCCCGTGGCGGTGAGCGGCTGGAGCGCCGCCGTGTGGGCACTGGTCGGCGTCGGTCAGCCCATCGCCGGCGTCGCCGTCGGCGTGGCGACGGCCGGGGCCTTGGCCCGCAAGCTCGAGGCCCTCGACCACCCGGTGCAGGAGTCGCTCCAGCTGGTCGGTGCCGGCCACCTGTTCGCCGGAAGGCTCCTCGCCGGTGCCATCACTCGGGTCTGGTGGCCGCTCGTGTTGCCGCTGGCCCTCGTGTCGAAGCGCGTCCGCCGCGTGCTGCTCGCCGCCGCCGTGCTGCCGGCACTGGTCGACTGGGTCCGCACCCGGCCCGCGATCGACCCGCTCCGCTACCTCGTGCTGCGGCTCCTCGACGACGCCGCGTACGGCATCGGCGTCTGGCGCGGCGCCATCGAGCACCGCACGACCGAACCGCTGGTGCCCGACCTCACCTCGTGGCCGCGTCCGTCGCGCTACGACCGGGGCCGCTCGCCAGCGTCATGACGCTGACGCTCCACGTCGACCGCGATGCCTGGGAGGCCAACGTCCGTGACGTTGCCGCTCGCTACGACGACGTCCTCGCCGTGGTGAAGGGCAACGGATACGGCTTCGGATTGGGCCCGCTGGCGGCCACCGCCGTCCGGCTCGGCTTCCGACGCCTCGCCGTCGGGACGGTGTACGAGATCGACGCCCTGCCCCCACTGCCGCAGCGGCCGGTCGTGCTCACGCCCGCCCTCGAGCTCGACTCGCCGCCTGACGCGGTGCTCACCATCGGATCGACCGAGCACGTGGCGGCGCTGGCCCGGCGCGGCCAGGGCGCGCCCGTCGCCGTGAAGCTGGCGTCGTCGATGCAGCGGTACGGCGTCGACCCGGACGAGCTGGCGTCCCTGCTCGGCGCCGTCGAGCGGGCCGGCCTCGGCATCGACCAGTTCGCGCTCCACCTCCCGCTGGCGGGCGACGCGGCGGAGGTCGAGGCGTGGCTCCCCCGCCTGCCCGCCGACACCCCGCTGACGGTCAGTCATGTCGACGTCGGTGCACTGGACCGGTTGCGAGCCAGCCATCCCGGCCGGCGCATCGTCGCCCGGCTGGGCACGGCCCTCTGGCACGGCGACAAGTCGTTCCTCGACCTGCGGGCCGACGTCATCGACGTGCGGACCGTGGACGCGCAGGAGCGCGCCGGCTACCGGCTGGTGGACGTGCCCGGCGCCGGGACGCTGGTGATGGTGGGGACCGGAACGGCCCACGGCGTCCACCCCCTGCCCGACGGTCGGAGCCCGTTCCACTTCGCGCGGCGCCGGTTGGCGCTCCTCGAACCACCCCACATGCACACGTCGATGGTGTTCGTGCCCGCGGGCGATCCGGTACCCACGGTGGGCGACGAGATCGACGTACAGCAGCCGCTCACCTACGTGCGCGTCGACCGGGTCGTCGACCGGTGACAGGCTGAGCCGTTCCATGCTCGACTCGCTCCTCAACCTGATCTCGGACGCGTGGTGGACGTACCCGTTCCTGTTCCTGTTCGCGCTGCTCGACTCCGTGATCCCGCTCATCCCGAGCGAGACCGCCGTCATCACGGCCGGCGTCGGTGCCGCGACAGGGAACCTGATCCTGGTGGTCGTGATCGTGGTGGCGGCCCTCGGCGCCGTCTGCGGCGACAACATCGCCTACGAGATCGGCAAGCGGGCCCAGCCGTGGATCGAACGGCGCTTCTCCGGCCCCAAGGCGGCGGCGCGGCTGGCGTGGGCCCGCGAGCTGCTCCGCACCCGCGGCGCGGGCCTCATCGTGATCGCCCGGTTCATCCCCGGCGGGCGCACGGCCATCACGATCACGGCGGGAACGACGCAGATGCCCCGAGGTCGGTTTTTGGCCGCGACCATCGTCGCCGGGGTGATCTGGGCCACGTACGCCGCCCTGCTCGGCTACTACGGCGGCACTCGGTTCGAGGATTCGCCCACGAAGGCGCTGCTGCTCGCCTTCGCCATCGCCACCACCGTGCTGGTGCTCACGGAGGGCATCCGGTGGCTCATCGGACGGCGCCGCCGGCCGGCCACACCTGACGACCGGGAACAAGCCGCTCGCCAGTAGCGTTTGAACGCTGTTATGTCTTCGCTCGCCCCGCCCCGACCGCCGGTCCCGGCGCGCCCCCCAGCGCTGACGCCGCCCCTCCCACCCCCCACCCAATTCACGCCAGTGGCGCCTGGTGGGGCGGATTCCGCCCCGAAACCAGACACAAGCGGTGCGGTGCGGGCGGGATGGGGCCGTCGCGCCGTCGCCGTCGTGCTCACGATCGCCGTCGGGTTGGCCTTCGCCGACGCCTCCGTCGTCGCGCTCGCCCTGCCCGACCTCTACGGCGCCTTCGACACGTCGATCGTGGGTGTCTCGTGGGTGCTGACGACGTACGCGCTGGTGGTCGCCATCGTGGCGGTTCCCGTCGCGCTGCTGCACCGGCGACTGCGCCCGTTGCGGCTGACCGTCACCGGCATCGTGCTGTTCGTGGCGGCGTCGCTCGTCGCCGGCCTGGCCACGTCACTGCCGATGCTGCTCGTCGCCCGCGCCGGGCAGGGCGTCGGCGCCACGTTCCTCCTGGCCGGCTCCCTGCCGGTGCTCACCGGCCTGCTCCAGTCCCGCACCCGGGCCCGGGCGTGGTGGTCCTCCGCCGCCGCCGTCGGCGCCGTCGCCGGGCCCGCCCTCGGCGGCATCCTGACCCAGCTCTTCGACTGGCGCTCGATCTTCCTGTTCCAGGCGCCGGTCGTCCTCCTCGCCCTCGCCGTCGCCGCGGCGCCGTCGGCCCGTACCCTGCGGCCCGATCGCGACGCGCCGCGAGGCCGCTTCGCCTCCACCATCGTCCCCAACGTCGGCTTCGTGCTCGTGTTCGGTGCCCTCGTAGCCGCCCTCTTCCTCGGCGTGTTGCTCGCCATCGAGGTGTGGGGCTACAGCCCGATCGAGGGCGCCGTCCTGGTGAGCGCCCTGCCCGTCGGGATGATCCTCGTCCGTCCGCTGCGGTCCGCGCCCGCCGTCGCGCGAGGCGTCGGCGGCGCCATTGTGCTGGCCGGCGGCCTGCTCGGGCTGGCGTTCCTGCCCGGCGCCGATGCCGGCGCGGCGGCCGTGGCGTTCGCCCTCTGCGGTGCCGGCTTCGCGCTCATCAGCGGCGTGCTCGGCCCGGCGGCCGTGCCCGACGACGGCGCCGAGGTGCGCGACACGACGGCGTCGATCGGCTTCCGCCATGCCGGTCTCGTGCTCGGACTCGTGCTCATCGCGCCGGTGCTGACGGCGAGCATGGACGCCGGCACCGATCGGGCCACCCTCGGCGCCACCCGGGCGCTGCTCGAGGCCCAGGTTCCGCTCAACGACAAGGTCCCGGTGGTGTGGGATCTGCGCAACG
>DASXAI010000009.1:0-2199 GCA_036406775.1 Acidimicrobiales bacterium | reverse complement strand
CACAACGACACGATTCGCTTCCGGCTCGGGCCCGACGTCTTCATCGCCTTCCAGACCCGCGCCAAGAAGCCGGGCGAGGCGATGGTGGGCGAGGACATCGAGCTCGTGGCGCGCCACCAGGAGGGCGACGACATGAAGCCGTACGAGCGACTGCTGGGCGACGCCCTGGAGGGCCAACAGACACTGTTCGCCCGCCAGGACGAGGTCGAGGAGGCGTGGCGCGTCGTCGACCCGATCCTCGACAACGTGACGCCGGTGCACTCCTACAAGCCCGACACCTACGGTCCGGCCGCCGCCGACGAGCTCGTCACCGACGTCGGTGGCTGGCGCCGCCTCTCGCTCGCCAAGGCGTCGTCATGAGCTGGGACCTCACCGCCAAGCCGGCGTGGCAGGCGCTCCAAGCCCACTACACCGAGATCGAAGGGCGGCACCTGCGCGACCTGTTCGCCGAGGACCCCACCCGTGGCACCCGCTTCACAGCCGAGGCGGCCGGCATCTTCCTCGACTACTCGAAGAACCGCATCACGGCCGACACCGTGCGACTTCTCGTCGCGCTGGCCGGCGAGTGCGGCCTGCGCGACCGGATCGACGCCATGTTCCGGGGCGATCGCATCAACACCACCGAGAACCGGCCCGTGCTGCACGTCGCCCTGCGGGCACCGCGCGACGAGCACATCTACGTCGACGGCCACGACGTCGTCCCTGACGTCCACGAGGTCCTCGACCGGATGGCGGCCTTCAGCAACCAGATGCGGAGCCGGGCCTGGCTCGGGCACACCGGCCAGCCGATCTGCAACGTCATCAACATCGGGATCGGCGGGTCCGACCTCGGGCCGGTGATGGCGTACGAGGCGCTGAAGTTCTACAGCGACCGGGGACTCACCTGCCGGTTCGTGTCGAACGTCGACGGCACCGACTTCGTCGAGGCGACGCGCGATCTCGACCCGGCCGAGACGCTGTTCATCGTCTCGTCGAAGACATTCACCACCCTCGAGACGATGACGAACGCCCGCAGCGCTCGGGACTGGACGCTGGCCGGGCTCGGCGGCGATGAAGCCGCCGTGGCCAAGCACTTCGTCGCCGTGTCCACCAACGCCAAGGAGGTCGAGGCGTTCGGGATCGACACGGCCAACATGTTCGGCTTCTGGGACTGGGTCGGCGGCCGCTACTCCTACGACTCCGCCATCGGCCTGTCCTTGATGATCGCCATCGGCCCGGATCGCTTCCACGAGATGCTGGCCGGCTTCCACGCCATGGACGACCACTTCCGCACGGCCCCGTTCGAGCAGAACCTGCCCGTACTGCTCGGCCTGATCGGTCTCTGGTACGACGATTTCTTCGACGCCCAGACGGTGGCGATCCTCCCGTACGACCAGTACCTCTCACGGTTCCCCGCCTACCTCCAGCAGCTCGACATGGAGAGCGACGGCAAGCACGTGACGCTCGACGGCGACCGGGTCGACTACCAGACCGGCCCGATCGTGTGGGGCCAGCCCGGCACCAACGGCCAGCACGCCTTCTACCAACTGATCCACCAGGGCACGAAGCTCATCCCGTGCGATTTCATCGGCTTCGGGCGCTCCCTCAACCCGCTCGGCGACCATCACGACCTGCTAGTGGCCAATGTCCTGGCCCAGACGGAGGCGCTGGCGTTCGGCAAGACCGCCGACGAGGTACGCGCCGACGGCGTGCCCGACGCCCAAGTGGCGCATCGCACCTTCGAGGGCAATCGGCCCACCAACACGATGTTCCTCGACCAGCTGACGCCGTACGCCTTGGGCACCCTCGTGGCGCTGTACGAGCACAAGGTCTTCACCCAGGGCACGGTGTGGCACATCAACAGCTTCGATCAGTGGGGCGTCGAGCTGGGCAAGGTGCTGGCCCAGCGGATCATTCCGGAGCTGCAAGCGACGGCCGAGCCGGAGCTCGATCACGACAGCTCCACCAACGAACTCATACGCCGGTACCGGTCGATGCGTCAGACGACGTGATCGCGGCCGAGGGCTGGAAGCGCCAGGCGGCCGAGCGGGCCGCACCGTACCGCCCCGAAATTCGCCAGTGGCGCCCGTTGGTGCGGAATTCGCACCGAATCCCGACACAGGCGCAGTAGCCGGGCTCGACCCGCCCGTTAGCGTCGCCGGACGTGAAGGGGCGGGTGACCACGGTGGCGGGGCGCGTGGGCGCCATCGCCGTCATCTG
>DASXAI010000008.1:0-2861 GCA_036406775.1 Acidimicrobiales bacterium | reverse complement strand
CGCCTCGATCCACCACCGCTCGACAACTCCCGGCCCGAAGCCGACCTCCGGGCGATGGCGGGGCACACCATCACGCCCGAGGGCATCGGCGGCCTGGAGGCACTGCGGATCTTCGCCGACGTGCTGGCCCCGTCGTGCATCTCCACCGACCACCCGCGCTTCTTCGCCTTCGTGCCGGTGGCACCGACGGAGGCGGCCATGTTGTTCGATCTCGTCGTCGGCTCATCGGCGTTGTACGGCGGGTCGTGGCTCGAAGGGGCCGGGGCCGTCTTCGCCGAGAACGAGGCGCTGCGCTGGCTCGCTGACCTCGCCGGGTTGCCACCCGGGGCCGGTGGTGTCTTCGTGTCGGGCGGCTCGGCCGCCAACCTCAGCGCGCTGACGGCCGCTCGCTACCGGTGGCGGCTCGGCCGTCCCGACC
The DNA here is from genome assembly GCA_036406775.1 of Acidimicrobiales bacterium. Classification (GTDB taxonomy): domain Bacteria; phylum Actinomycetota; class Acidimicrobiia; order Acidimicrobiales; family Ilumatobacteraceae; genus DASXAI01. Next base: position 2,443 of record DASXAI010000008.1, on the reverse strand, counting down.
GGGCCATGGTGAGGGGAGCGGTGCTGGCGTCGGCGGCGGCGCACTCGTCGGTCGTGGCCGCCGCACGGGTCATGGACGCCGACGTGGTGCAGGTGCCGGCGGGCGCCGCCGGTGAGCTCACGGCCGAGGCGCTGCGTCGGGCCGAGGACGACCTCGACCTCGACCGGGTCTTCGCCGTGGTGGCCACCGCCGGGACCACGAACGCCGGCGTGGTCGACGACCTCGGTGCGGCGGCCGACACCGCTGAGCGCCTCGAAGCGTGGCTCCACGTCGACGGCGCCTACGGCTTGGCCGGGCTCGCGGCACCGAGCGTGCGGCATCGCTTCGCCGGCGTCGAGCGGGCCGACAGCTTCGTGGTCGACCCGCACAAGTGGCTCTTCGCGCCGTACGACTGTGCCGCCCTGCTGTACCGCGATCCGGCCGTCGCCCGGGCCACCTTCACCCAGCACGCCGAGTACCTCGAGGTGCTCAACGAGCGGCACGACTGGAACCCGTCCGACTACGCCTACCACCTCAGCCGGCGGGCCCGGGGGCTGCCGTTCTGGTTCTCGCTGGCCACCTACGGCACGAGGGCCTACCAGGACGCCATCGAGGCGACGTTGACGCTGACCCGTGACGCGGCTGAGCTCATCCGCGCCGCGCCGCATCTCGAGCTGCTGGTCGAGCCGGAGCTGTCGGTCGTGCTGTTCCGCCGCCTCGGGTGGTCTTCGATCGAGTACCACGCCTGGAGCGACCGGCTGCTCGCCGAGGGCACCGCCTTCGTGGTGCCCACGACCTGGGACGGCGAGACCGCGTTGCGGTGTTGCTTCGTGAACCCGCTCACCAGCGTCGATGACGTCCGCCTGGTGCTCGATTCGCTGGCGTGATCAGGCCTCGACGGCGGCGATGAGCCGGCGGGCATTGCCGCCGAGGACTGCGGCTTCGGCGGCGGCATCGAGCCCGAAGGACAGCACGTGCTCGAGGTTCTGCGTGACGGTGCGCGGCGTGTTGGGCGTGTCGCTGCCGAACAGGAACCGATCGGCCAGGGCCCGGACGTGCTCGGCCGGAACGGCCACGGGATCGCCCGACACCGGCGTCAGGTCGGCATGGACGTTGGCATGGCGGTCGAGGATGTCGAGCGCCGACGGACCGGCGTGGTGACCGCAGTGGGCGAGCACGACGACGAGGTCGGGATGAGCGTCGGCCACGCGGTCGAGCTCGGGGAGTTCAGCGAGCTCGGTGCGGCCGTCCTCGCGTCGGCCGAGGTGGACGACGACCGGCAGCCGGCGCTCGGCGGCGAACCGCAGTACTGGTGCCAGTCGTTGGTCGTCGAGGGCGTAGCGACCGACGGAGCAGTGCAGCTTCAGGACGCGCAGGCCGAGATGGTCGACGGCGTCGGCGACGATGTCGACGGGGTGATCGTCACCCGGGTGCACTGTCGCCCCGCCCACGACGTGCACGGGGCCGTCGGCGAACTGGGCGACTGTCGCCGCGCTTGCCTCGTTGAGCCCGACGGCGGCGCCGGGCTTGTGGGCGTACGGCAGCGTCCACACCTCCTCGACGCCTTCACGCGCCACCATCGCGAGCGTCTCGGCATGATCGTTCGGGTAGGCCCAAGCAGTGGCGCCGCGGGCCGCGAAGAACGCCCGCACGGCGGCGTTGAGGCGCGGCGGCAGGAGGTGGGTGTGGGCGTCGACGACCACCCGGCGAACGTATCGTCCGCCCGATGGATTCCGTCGACCTGCTGATCGCCGACGCCGACCTGCTCGTCACCATGGACGCCGACGGGCAAGAGATCGGAGGCGGTTGGGTCGCCATCGCCCGTGGCATGGTGACGGCGATCGGAGGTCCGTCGGAGCCGCCACCGCCGGCGGTCCGCACGATCAGTGCGGCGGGCTGCCTCGTGACGCCCGGCCTCGTCAACACCCATCACCACCTCTACCAGAACCTCACGCGCGCCCATCCGGCCATGACGTCGGCGCCGTTGTTCGCCTGGCTGCAGGCGCTCTACCCACTGTGGCGGCGCCTCGACGAGGAGGCAGCCCACGTGTCGGCGTGGGTGGGGCTGGCCGAACTGGCGCTGTCGGGCTGCACGACGTCCACCGACCACTTGTACGTCCACCCCCGGGGCGCCGGCGATCTGTTGTCGGCCGAGATCGCGGCGGCGCGCGCTATCGGCGTACGCTTTCATCCGACCCGGGGATCGATGAGTCTGTCCGAGAAGGACGGCGGGCTCCCCCCCGACGACGTCGTGCAGGACGACGACGACATCCTGGCCGAGTGCGAGGCCCAGGTCGCCCGTCATCACGACCCCACGCCCGGCGCCATGGTGCGCATCGCCCTGGCGCCATGCTCGCCGTTCACCGTCACGACCGAGCTCATGACCCGGTCGGTCGAGTTGGCCGAGCGCCTCGACGTCCGGCTCCACACGCACTTGGCCGAGAACGCCGAGGACGACGAGTTC
>DASXAI010000007.1:0-19807 GCA_036406775.1 Acidimicrobiales bacterium | reverse complement strand
CCGAAGCGCTCGCCGTCGGACGCCGCTACCTCGAGCAGCTCACCGAGGCCTCTCCTCAACGCGCTGGGCTGCTCCTCGCCGTCGCCCTCTTCGCGCTCGAGAGTGTCCACCGGCTCGATGACGCGGAGGCGCTCCTCGACGAGGCGGAGGCGCTGGCGGTCGCGTGTCCGCTGCCCCTGTGGGCCGACGGCCAGATCGAGCAGGTGCGCGGCTTGCTCCTCATCAGTCGCGGCGACGCCGCGGCCGGCCTCGACGTCGTGCGCGCCGGCCTAGGCCGGGTGACGACGTCTCGGGGACGGGCCAGGCTCTACAACGTTGCCGGGATAGCCGCCGCTGAGACGGGTGACGACGAAGGGGCCATGGCCGCGTTCGAAGATGCGGCGGTCCTCGACGTGGACGATGGCGCGCTGCATGCGGCCAGCATCGACCTCGGGAACGTCGCCGAGCTCGCCCTGCGCCTCGGCGACCGAGCTCGAGCCGCCGCCCGTCAGCTGGAGAGCCTCGACCTCGCCCTTGCGCTCGGTGCGCGTCAAGAGATGGCATCGGCGTGGATCGTGGCGTCGCGTCTCGCCGATGGCGACGGCGACCATGAGACCGCGGTGTGGCTACAGACGGCCGCTGACGCGCTCCTCGAAGTCCTCGGAATCCGCCTGTACCCTTCGGATCGCGCCCTTTGCGATGCCGTGCTCGAGCGCGGTCGGACGGCGCTCGGGAACGACCGCTTCGACGAACTGGCCGAAGAAGGGCGCCGGGCGCATACTGACGAAGTCGTTGCGCGAGCGCGGTCCGTCCTCATCAACAACGCCGCCGGGCACGAGTGATGCCCCCAGGGCAGCGGCGGGGGTTGGCCTCGTTGAGCCGGAAGTCAGAGCCCGAGCATGCACGCGTGAGCAGTGCGTGACCGAAATCGTGCGTCGGGAGCGCGTCGCCTTTGTAGCACCCGGCGGGGGCGATGGCGTAGCCGATCTCGACCTCTCCCCGGTGGGCGGGCCCTTGAACCCTCCCGAAGCCGACGAGGGCACCGTCGTCGTCGAAGATGACTTCGTGATCGTGCCGTAGGGCGCCGGGGCGCCTCCATTCGACGGCGCCGAAGTGACGGAAATCGACACATACGGTGCAAAGCCGTCACTTCGGCGGGTTGATGTTGGCCATGAGGTTGGTGAGTGGGCGCAGGGCCATCCACCAGGCAGCCTCGCGAGGCCGTTCGGCGTCGGGTTCGACGAGGTTGTCGAACTCAGCCAGCGGGGTGAAGGTCACCTTGCCCCGGCGGAGTCCGATCATGACGCTGTCTGGTTGGTGGGCGGCGGCTTGCGTGATGAGGTGGTCGATGCCGGCGGAGGCGAGGCGCGTGGCTTGGATGCGGTCGAAGGCGGATGGGCTGCCTCCTTGTTGGACGCGGCCCAGGATGGCGGTGCGGACTTGGAACAGGCCGTTGCTTTCGTGGGCGAGCACGGACGCGACGAACCCGGTGGTGTAGATGTCGTCGGCGTGTTCGCCCTGTACGACGAGGCTGCGTCGGTGGCCGGCGGCGAAGCGGGCGTGGAGGGCGTTGACGTCGTGTTGGAGTTGGGACAGCGAGACGCCTTCTTCGGGGAGGTAGACCCGTTCGGCGCCGGTGGCCACGGCGCTCATGAGGGGGAGGAAGCCGCAGTCGTGGCCCATGACTTCGACGACGAAGCAGTCGTGGCCGCTGACGGCGGACTGTTTGATCTTGTCGACGTCGGTCATGATGCTGTTGAGGGCGCTGTCGGCGCCGATGCTCATATCTGAGGCGGGCAGGTTGTTGTCGATGGACGCCGGCACGCACACGATTGGGATCGACACGTCGGCGTGGGTCTGCGCGGTGAGGCGATGGGCGGCGACGTAGCCGGTCCATCCGCCGATCATGAGGAGTCCGTCGACGTGGTGGGCGGCGAGTTGGGTGGCGATGGCGGCCCACTGGTCGGAGGTGGGGATGAACCGGTTGGTGCCGAGTTCGGCGCCGGGTCGCGACACCCAGCCGCTGACTGTCATCCATTCCAGTTCCTCGATGGCCCCGTGGAGCAGGCCCTCGAATCCGTCTCTGACGGCCAGCACGATGTGGCCTCGATCCATGCCCACCCGGGCCGCCACGCGTACGGCCGCGTTCATGCCCGGAGCGGGGGCGCCGGCGTGCATCACCGCCAGCCGCAACGGCCCTCGGCCCGGGTCCTGGCGGCGCGGTCGGGCCTGTTCGAGGGTCCGCACGAGCCGGTAGGAGTCCCCGAAGTTGCCGCCCCGCAGCCCCATGGCGGTACCGAAGTCGCGGGCGGCGATGGCGCCGGCGACGGCGCGTGTCTGGGCCACGGAGTCCACCAACGGGGATGCGGTGAGGTGGTGACCGCGGATGCCGACGACCTGGGGCTCGCTGGTCGGCGTGTGCAGGAGTTGTTGGACGGCGGCGTGGCCGAGCACGGTGGCCAGGTACCGGTCGAAGGTGCTGGGGGACCCTCCCCGCTGCACGTGACCGAGAATGGTCACCCGGGCGTCCTCGCCGAGGCGCTCCTCCAAGACGGCTTTCACCCGGTCGGTCGTCACCGGGTCGCCGTCGAGGTCGCGTGCGCCCTCGGCCAGCAACACGATGCTGGCCCGCCGGCCGATCCGGCGCCCCTGGCCCAGGACGTCGCACATCGAGGCCTCCCAGTCGCCACCGGGCGGGCTCTCCGGGATGAGCACGACATTGGCGCCGGTGGCCAAGGCGCCCATGAGCGCCAGGTACCCGCAGTTGCGTCCCATCACCTCGATGATGAACGTGCGCTGATGGCTCGACGCCGTGGATTGGATGGCGTCGACCGCCTCGGTGATGCGGTTCAGCGCCGTGTCGGCGCCGATGGTCATGTCGGTGCCGAACATGTCGTTGTCGATCGACCCGACCAGACCGACCAGGGCGAGGTTGCGGTGGGCGTCGGCCCGGGGTTGGTCGATGATGGCCGCCGCCACCAGCTCGTCCAACAGCCCCGGCCACTCGCTCCGGAACTCGTTGGCGCCGGCGAGGCTGCCGTCACCGCCGATGACCACGAGTCCGTTGATGCCCCGCTCCACCAGATGGAGCGCCGCGTCGCGGCGCCCGTCGCGGGTCCGGAACGCCGCGCTCCGGGCCGTACCCAGGATCGTCCCACCCAAATGGAGGATCCCCGCCACATCACGCGAGGACATGGCCCGAATCCGGTCGCCTCCGTCGACGAGACCCTGCAACCCCTCGTACACCCCGAACACTTCCAGCCCCGCCGCCAGCCCCGAACGGACCACCGCCCGCACCGCAGCGTTCATCCCAGCTGAATCTCCCCCACTCGTGAGAACCGCCAACCTCGTAGGAGCAGATACCGAGCTCATCGACGACTCACCCTTTCACGGCAGCACCGCCAGCGTCACCACGCGAGAACTGTCGCAGGCGGCTATCCCAGCACGCGGCGTGAAGTCGTCGCGTATCAGACGGGCCGACTCCTTCATCTAGGGGACCAAACCGAAGGAGGGCTCATGTCGCTCACAACGATCCCCACCGAAACTGACGGCCACCCGGAGGTGGTCGCCGACGCCGAAACCGAACGCGTCGCCGAGGCTGGTGCGGCGATTCCCTTTCCGATCCTGCTGCGCGCCAGCGGCCTGTACCGGTGGGATGCCGGGCCACTGTGGCCGCATCTCGTGCCACCCCTGCCCGCACCTCTTCCGCCGTTCCTGTGGCGCTCGGAAGAGCTGCGGCTCGACGTCGACGGGCTGTCACCGCAGATGACCGTGAGTGGGACGCTGCGTTCGAGCCTCGCCATCCAAACGCATTGGGTGGCCTCGCTGACCTCCAGCGGGCCCAACCAGTGGACGGGTCCGATCTGGTACTCGAACGGGCTGCTGGCCACCCCGCAGACGACCGTCACCGTCAAGGCGACGCCGACCTTCTTGCACCTCGGTCAGACCGCGACCGTCACGTTCACGACACCGAGCACGGTGTTCACTCGCCAGTACCGATTCCAGTCGGCGTCGTTCCACCCGGTCGAGTTCGAGTACGACGTCACGCCCGATGCCCATCCGGTCACGGCGATCCAGACGTGCGACCACCCGAACCGGCCGCCGGCCCTTCCGTGCGAGACGCTCACGTTGGAGACGGTGTACCAGCGGGCCGGGTTCGCCGTCACCAAGAGCGGCGGCGACGGCCAGGTACCGGTCGCCCTCGCCGGTGCCGACGGCGCCTGGAGCAACACCGAGATGCACGACGCCATGCAGGTCTATTGGTCGAGGTTCCAGAACATCGCCCAGTGGTCCATGTGGGTGTTCTGGGCCGCCTTGAGCGACTCGGGTCAGAGCCTGGGTGGCATCATGTTCGACGACATCGGACCGAACCATCGCCAGGGCACCGCCATCTTCACCGACGCCTTCATCGCCAACCCGCCCGCCGGTGATCTGAATCCCGCCGCGTGGGTCGCGCGCATGCGGTTCTGGACCGCCGCCCACGAGATGGGCCACTGCTTCAATCTGGCCCACTCCTGGCAGAAGTCTCTCGGCACGTCGTGGATCCCGCTCATGGACGAACCCGAGGCGCGTTCGTTCATGAACTACCCGTACAACGTGGCCGGCGGTCAAGCGGCGTTCTTCTCCGACTTCATGTTCCGCTTCAGCGACCAGGAACTGCTCTTCATGCGCCATGCGCCTGCGGGTTTCGTGCAGATGGGCAACGCCGCGTGGTTCGACCACCATGGCTTCGAGCGGCCGGACGCTGCGCGCCAGTCGAGCCTCGTGCTGCAAGTCCGAGCCAACCGGGCCGCACCGTCGTTCGACTTCCTGGAACCGGTGATCCTGGAGCTGAAGCTGACGAATGCGAGCGACCAGCCGATCCTCGTCGACGAGAACGTGCTCTCGCCCGAGAACCTGACGGTCGTCATCGCGAAACAGGGGCGTTCAGCCCGGCAATGGAACCCGTATTCGAGCCTCTGCCACCACTCCAAGGCCGTCGCCCTGGCGCCCGGTGAGTCGAAGTACGCGCCGCTGCAGCTCTACGCCGGCACCAACGGCTGGGACATCAGTGAGCCCGGCCGGTACACGGTCCACGTCGCACTGCAGCACGGGGACGCGACGGTTCTCTCGGAGCCGCTCGGCGTGCGTGTCGGCGCCCCCGGGAGCTTCGCCGAGGAGGATCTGGCGACGGACCTCTTCAGCGAAGACGTCGGTCGCACACTGGTGTTCCAAGGCACCCGGGTCCTGCACTCGGCCAACGCGACGCTGGAGAACGTGATCGATCGGCTCCCCGAAAGCCGAGTCGCAGTCCATGCGCGGGTGGCGCTCGCCATGCCGGCGACGCATCCGTACAAGGTGCTCTCCGTCCCACCGGGCGCGGGTCCGATGACGTCGGTGGCGGCGGTCGGCGGCGTGGTCCGCGCCCACGACGCTCGTCCTGACGAGGCACGGGCGCAACTCGATGCCGCACTGATCGCCGATCCGGGCCGTGCCGCCGAGACCCTCGGCCACATCGTCTATCGGCGACGGGTCGAGCGTCTCAGCGCCGTCATCGCCACGGCCGGCGATCCGGCGGCGGCGGCCGAGACGCAGGGAGTGCTGCAGGAGACCTTGGCGGCTCGAGGCGCCCTCCCGAGCGTCGTGGCCGAGGTGGAGCAGACGCAACAGGCGTATTCGGCCCGGGCCGAGCTGGGGGCCGGCAGCCCCAAGCGGCCACGTCGATCCTGAGGCGTCCGGGTGCCGTCGCTGCACATCGACTTCCAAGAAGGATGGACCGGATCCGACGTCGTTGTCACCGTCAACGGTCGGGAGCGGCGGCTCGAAACCGTGACTACCAAGACCCAGATCGGGTTGGCCGCTCAGGTGGTCGAGGAGGTGGAGCCCGGTGCCGTCACCATGACCGTGACGGCACCGGGCGCGGGGCTCGTGGGTGAGCACCGCCTCGACGTGACCGCAGACCACTGGGTCGGGGTGTCCATCGCGAACGGACGGCTTCTCTTTCGCGATCAGGACGAGCTGTTCGGCTACGTGTAGGAGCGAACCATCACTCGGCCTGGAAGTCGTCCGGACCTAGTCTCGTCCACCAGACGGGAAGGGGGACAGCAATGTCGATGGTGAACCCGCCAGACCAGCCGGCCAAGGAAGGCTGGCATCCCACGAAGAAGCAGATCATCGCCGCGATCATCGCCGTGGTGGCGATCTTGTTCATCTTCCAGAACACCAACACGGGTCATTTCCACTTCTTGTGGTTCGACTTCGAGGCGCCCATGTGGATCTGGCTCCTCCTGGTCTTCGCCGGTGGTGTCGCCACCGGCATGCTGATCGCCAGCCGCCGGGCGAAAAGAGCGGCGGCCCAAGCGTGACTCTCCTCGCACCTCGTTGATCCTCGGTGTCGACCGAGAGTGAAGGGGAGTCCCAGGCGCGGCGAGTCGCGGCCGCGGCCCAGCGCGAGATCACCGCGTTCGAGGTTCCCTCCTGGTTGCGGACCATCGGCGTCAGCGCATGGCTGGCGATCGGCATCGTCGCGTTGGTCGCGGTCGTTCTCTCTGTTTTGGCGCTGGTCACCGAAGTGGCGATCCCGCTCGCCATCGCCGCCGTCCTGGCCGCCATCCTCGTGCCGCTCACCGACCGGCTGGTGGGTTGGCGCCTGCCGCGCTGGTTGGCGGCGACGCTCGTGCTGATCCTGGGCCTCTCGCTGGTGATCGGAACGATCTTCCTCGTCATACGCGGGATCATCTCGCAGAGCGACGAGATCTGGGCTCGCCTGCAGAGTGGCCTGCAACGAGCGAACACGGATGCTGGGGGGAGCGGCACCAGTGCTGAGACACTGATCGACGGGGCCCGCAACGCCGCCCACGTACTCCGCTCGGGCGTGCTGGGCTCCGTTTTCAGTTCCGTCGGCAGCCTCATCGTCAGCACTGTCCTCTCGCTCTTCATCCTCCTGTTCTTCTTGAAGGACTGGGACCAGATCACCGGCTGGACCGCTGGGCACCTGGGCGTGCCGACGTCGGTGGGTCAGAGCATCATCGACGGCGTCGTGAATGCATTTCGGGGATATGCCAGCGGCCTGACTCTGATCGGTGCCGCCAACGCACTGGTCGTGGGCGTCGGGGCGTTGATCCTGGGCGTCCCGCTGGTCGGCACGATCGCGCTGGTCACGTTCGTGACGAGCTACGTCCCCTATCTGGGGGCGTTCGTCGCCGGCGCCTTCGCCGTCGTGATCGCCTTCGGCTCCGGCGGGCTCGCCACGGCCCTGTGGATGCTGGCCATCGTGCTCCTCGCCAACAACACGATCCAGAACCTCCTCGAACCGTTCGCCTTCGGGTCACGCCTGCGTCTCCATCCTCTCGTGATTCTCATCGTCGTCACCGGGGCCACGGTGCTCTTCGGCGTGCTGGGCGCGGTACTCGCGGCGCCGCTCGCCTCGGCCGCGGTGAACGCGTACAAGCAGCTACGCGACATGGGCCTGTTCAGCGGCCCCGAAGCAGGCACCGCTCCTTCGAGATAGTCGAACAGGCGGTGCCTGGTTCCGGAGCGGGCGATCAGGCCTGGGCGATGCGCACGAGGTTGCCCGAGGGGTCGCGGAACGCGCAGTCGCGTGCGCCCCACGGCTGCGACGCCGGCTCCTGGAGCACCTCGGCGCCTGACGCCCGGACCTTCTCGAAGGTGGTGTCGAGGTCGTCGGAGCTGAAGATGGCGGCCTGCAGCGACCCCTGCGTCATGAGCTTCGTCAGGGCGTCGCCCTCGGCCGGCGAACGACCGCCGTGCGGCTGGAACAGCACGATGCCGACGTCCTGCCCGGGGGCACCGACAGTGACCCAGCGGAAGCCGTCGGACGAGACGTCGAGCCGGACTTCGAGGCCGAGGGCGTCGCGGTAGAAGACCAACGCGGCGTCGGGATCGTGGACGGGGATGAACATGGTCGAGACGGTGACTGTCATGCGTCGACGGTACGAGCACTGACCGATCGGGTGCTTCTCCGATCCTGCTCGGTACCGGTCAGACCGTGAGCGTCGTGCGCCGTGGCCTCGTGGCGACCTTGCTCACGCAGGACGGAACGACCTCGAGGTGACGATGGTCGCGGGCCCGGTATTCCGATGGTGTCTCGCCGACGATCTCCGTGAAGCGCGAGCTGAACGAGCCAAGCGACGTACAGCCGACAGCGACGCAGGTGTCGGTGACTGACATCCCCTGACGCAGGAGCGCCTGGGCCCGCTCGATGCGCCTCGTCATCAGATACGAGTAGGGCGTCTCGCCGTAGGCAGCACGGAACTTGCGGGAGAAGTGCGCCGGCGACATGAGGGCGGCACGAGCCATGGCCGGGACATCGAGGGGCTGCGCGTAGTCGCGGTCCATGAGATCGCGGGCCCGTCGCAAATGCGCGAGATCGGCCGTCTCCTCTGGCGTCATGCTCACGACGGTAGCGACTCAGCCGCCCATCGCCTCAGACATCCTTGCGCGCGACGACGCTGATCTCGACCTTGGCCTGGGGCAGCCCGAGGCGGGACACTTCCACCATGGTCGACGCCGGGGGCGGAGCCCCAGCGTAGGCCGCCTTGCGCACCGGTAGCGCCGCCATGGCGGCGTCGATGTCGGTGACGAACACCTTCTGCTCGACGACGTACGACATGTCGACGCCGAAGTGGGCCAGCGTTTCGGCGATGTTCCGGTAGGCGAGCGCCATCTGTTCGGCGAGGTCCTCGGGAAGCTCGAAGCCGGGGCCGATGCCGAGCGTGCCGGCCACATAGATGGAGTCGCCGACGGCAACCGCCTGCGAGTACCCGAACTGCTCCTGCTGCCCGTCGAACGCCTCGAACGCTTCTCTGCTCATCTCAACTCCCGGTTTCGGTGCGGGGTTCGTCGTGCCAGGTCCACCACTGGTACGGCGGGGTCTGCGGGTACCCCTCTGGCGAATCCTCCCATTCCTCCTGGCGCCCGAGCGCCGTCATGTCGAGGTAGCTCCACGTGGACCCCAGCGCCTCGTCGCCGCGGGCGTTGATGAAGTAGGTGCGGAAGACCCGGTCGCCGTGGCGGATGAAGGCGTTCGTGCCGTGCCACTCGTCCACGCCGAAATCGGCGTCGAAGTCGTCGGTGAGCGTGTACCACGGGATGTCCCAGCCCATCCGGGCCTTGACGCGCTCGATGTCGGTCTGCGGCGCCCGAGACACGAACACCAGCGTCGTGTCACGCGCATTGACGTGCGACAGGTGCGCGACCTGGTCGGCCACCATGGAGCAGCCGATGCAGGCGTGCTCGGGCCAGCCCCACACCCCGGGCTCGAAGAACGCCCGGTACACGATCAACTGGCGGCGGCCGCCGAACAGGTCGACCAGGCTCACCCGGCCCTTGGGTCCGTCGAACTGGTACTGCTTGTCCACCGCCAACCAGGGCATTCGCCGGCGTTCGGCCGCCAGGGCGTCACGAGCGCGGGACAACGCCTTCTCCTTCACGAGCAGCTCCTGGCGTGCCGACTCCCACTCCTCTCGCGACACGATCGGGGGTGTGTTCGGTCCGAGGTCCATCGGTCAAGTCCTTCCTGTGCTCACGGCCTGACGGGGCCCGCGCCCACGAGTGTCGCGTTCTGGCGCTCGAGCGCCTTGGCCGCGCCGGTGCGCCAGCTCTCGGCCATCGACGCCGACATCGGATCGGGAAAGATGTCTTCCTCACCCTGCTCCACGCCGTCGAGGATGGCCCGAGCGACCGACGGCGGCGACGCCTTCGGGATGTCGAGGTCGCGCGACATGTCGGTGTCGACCGGGCCCGACAGCACGGCATGAACGTGGACGCCTTGTCCGGCCAGCAGCGCCCGCAGCGATTGCGTGAAGGAGAGCTGGGCCGCCTTCGAGATCGAGTAGGCCGGGATGATCGGCAGGGCGGCAACCGCCGCGAGCGACGACACGTTCACGATGGTGCCGTGGGAGCGCGTGAGCAGTGGCAAGAAGGCCTGCGTGACGCGGTACGTGCCGAAGAGGTTGACGGCGAGGTGCTGCTCGAGGGTGGCGCGGTCGGTCAAGTCGTCGTAGAGAGCGAAGCCGGCGTTGTTGATCAGGATGTCGAGGGCTTCCACGCTGGCGGCTGCTTCCTGTGTCTGCGTGGCATCCGTCACGTCGAGGATGAGTGGCGTCACACGCCCGTCGGCGTGGGTCAAGGGCTGACGCGTACCGGCATACACCCGCTTCGCGCCCCTCCTCAAGGCTTCTTCCACTAGTGCGTGGCCGATGCCGCGGTTGGCGCCCGTGATCAAGATGTCTTTGTGTCTGATTGTCGTCATGGTCGTACAGACACCGGCGGACGCGAGATCGGAACGGCGCGAGGCTGGCATCGTGATCGACCACGGTGACACCGCCGGGGAGAGCCCCGACAGTGAGACCTTCCAGCGCCTCGTCGAGCCCTACGTCAGCGAGCTGCGGGTCCACTGCTACCGGATCCTCGGATCGGTGCCCGACGCCGAAGACGTGTTGCAGGAGACGCTGATCGCGGCGTGGCGAGGATTACCGGGATTCGAGCAGCGCTCGTCGCTGCGTGTGTGGCTCTATCGCATCGCCACCAACCGCTGTCTCAACGCCCTGCGATCCCGCGCCCGCCGCCCCGAGGAGCTGCGATCGATGAGTGAGCCACCCGAACCGACCCGGCGCGCCGATCCGATCTGGGTCGAGCCCTACCCGGACGCGTTGCTCGACGGCCGGCGTCCACCGGTGGCGCTCGGACCCGAGGTCCGCTACGAGGCGACCGAGTCCATGGCCCTCGGGTTCGTCGCCGCCCTCCAGCACCTGCCGCCCCGGCAACGGTGCGTGCTGGTGCTGCGCGACGTCCTCGGCCTGCCGCCCGACGAGGTGGCGGGCATGCTCGACACGACCGAAGGATCCGTGAAGGGGGCCTTGCAGCGCGCCCGGGCGACGCTGCGTTCCCGCCTGGCCGACGGCGGCGTCACCACGCTGCCACGATCACCCAGTGATCGAGCCGTCGTGGACCGGTTCGTGACGGCCGTCGAAGCCGGCGACATCGACTCCGTCGTCGCCCTCCTCGCCGAGGACGCGTGGGTCACGATGCCCCCCGAGCCCTACGAGTACCAAGGTCGCGACGCCGTCGTGCGCTTCCTGCTCGATCGGGCCCAGCGCCGTGGGGCCAATCTGCAGCTGGTCGCCACCTCGGCCAATGGCCAACCGGCGTTCGGCTGCTACCTGCCGGATGCGCACACGCCGATGGCCCACGCCTACGGGTTGCTCGTGCTGACCCTGCGCCGTGAGCAGATCGCGGCCCTCACGTGGTTCAGTGACCGCAGCGTCCTGGCCACGTTCGGACTGCCGCGCACATTGGACATCGGGCCGTGATAGACGAGGCGCCGTTGTGGAATGGCGTCGCGTGCGCTAGTTGTCGACGGTGACGACCCGACGCAGGAGGTACTCATGACGACGCTCCCCGACCGGCCCAACACCGCGCTGCTCGTCATCGACGTCCAGAACGGCGTGGTCACAGGCGCGCCCAACCGGGACGACGTGATCGCCAACATCAACGCCCTGGTCGACAAGGCTCGGGCCGAGGACGTGCCCGTGGTCTGGGTCCAGCACTCCGACGACGACGACCTCAAGCCGGGCAGCGAGAACTGGAAGTACGTGCCGGAGCTCGTGCGGCAGGAGGCCGAACCGCTCGTCCACAAGGTCTACGGCGACTCGTTCGAGGACACGGACCTCGAGGCCCGGCTGGCCGAGCGCGGTGTCGGTCGCCTGGTCGTCACGGGCGCCCAGACGGACGCCTGTGTGCGCTCCACGCTGCACGGGGCCTTCGTCCGCGGCTACGACGTCACGCTGGTCGGCGACGCCCACACCACTGAGGACCTCACCTCGTACGGCGCGCCGCCCCCGGAGCAGGTGATCGCCCACACCAACCTCTACTGGCGCTTCCAGACGGCGCCGGGACGTCGCGCCGGCACCGTCGACACCGCTCAAGTCGACTTCGGGAGCTGACGACCGCCATGCCCGGTTCGTCCGCCAGCATCAGGCTCGAGTTCGCCAGCGGCCGACCACCGGTCAGCGCGTTGGCCGAGATCAACGACACCCTGCATCCCATCGGCTTCGCCGCCTGGCCCCTCGACGTGAGCACGGCACCGGCGGCGATCCGCGACGTGATCGCCCACCCGACCCTCACCGACACCGAACTGGCATCCGTCCGAGACCATTTCCTCCTGTCGCGTGAGCGCATGCTGGAGATCATCGAGGGCGCCGGGCGAAGACCACAGGTGGACGGCGGCGGCGACATGAGCACGTTCGACGCCACCAACGGCGTCACCTACCCGCAGCTGTACATCGTCGAGGCGGGCGCCGACTACACGCGCTTCGACCACTTCCACGTGAACGCAACCGCCGACGGCGCCGGGCTCGACGAAGTGATGCAGATCCTGTGCGGTGGCGGCATCCGCGTCCTGCAGCACCTGCCGGGCGAGGGCGTCTTCACCGTGACGCTCGACTGCTCGACGGACGGGCAGGGTTGGATCGTCACCTACGACGGCGGCCGCCCGCACATCGGCAGCTTCACCGGCGCCCAGCCCGGCACGAAGATCGTCGTCCAGGCCATCGGGCCGCCGCGTTGGGAAGTGAAGTACGTCGAGGACTGACGGCCGTCAGTGCTCGTACGGATTGGGGACGTCGCGCCCGAGCGTGAGCTGGCGGAAGCCAGGCGGCTCGACCAGTGACGGCGCGCCCGGCCCGTGGGCGCCGAGCTCCACGGTCAGGATCCCGCCGCGCTTCACGCCGAGCGTGGGCTGCATGTCCGCGGGCAGCACCGTCCACGTCGTCGGTGCCCAGGCGTGGCGGATGCCGCCGATGTCCAGCACGCGGAACTGGTGGACGTGGCCGCTGACGACGAGAGGTATGCCGCCACCAGCGAGCCGATCGACCAGCCACGAACGCGCCGGCTCGGGCACGAAGCGGTACGGCGGCGCGCTGGCGAGCTCGTCATCGGGCCCCGTGACCGGCTTGTGCGTGACGAGCACGACGGTCCCGTCGGCCCGTCCGATCTGAGCGTCGAGCCACTCCCGCTGCTCGGCCTCGGCATCGAGGCCCGAGCCGAACAGCTGGGCGTCGACGCCGACGATCGTCCATCCGTCCACGTCGACGGTCCACCAGTCGGGCCCGATGGTGTCGAGCCACCGGCGCCGGCGCTCGGCGTCGACGGCCTGGTCCACCGGTTGATCGACTCGGGGGTTGTCGCCGATGTCGTGGTTGCCGGGAATGGCTCGCCACGGCACCGGGACGCGGTCGAGCTGGCGGCGGGCGTCGGCCAGGTCCTGAGGGTCGCCGGGGCCGTCGAGGGCGAGATCCCCGGCGTGGACCACGAAGTCCGGCTCCGAGGCGGCGAGGTAGTCGACCACGGCCGCCCAGTTGGCCTGCGCCTCGGGCGTGCGGTGCGAGAGATGGGTGTCGGACACGACGGCGAGACGCACCGGTGGCACCCCGGCGACGCTACTGAGGTGTCGGTGGCCGGGGAGGAACGACTCGGTGAACGTCGGGTCGCTCGTTGCATACTCGGAGCTCGTGACACCTCGTTTGTCGATCGGCCTCGGGAACTTCTCCCCTGACGGTGCCGGCGGCTGGGACCACCTGCTCGACCGGGCCCGCGCCGCCGACGACGCCGGCGTCGACCGGGTCACCGTCTCCGACCACGTCGTGTACGGCGAGCACCTCGACGCCTACGCCCGGCCCGAGCTGGGCGGCGTCGCGGGTGGGCGTCAGCCCACCGGGCCTGACGGGCACTGGCTGGAGCCGCTCACGGTGCTCGCCGTCGTGGCCGGCATCACGTCACGGGTGCGGCTGGGGACGCACATCCTGCTCGCCGCCCTCCGCCGGCCGGCTGTGCTGGCCAAGGCGGCGGCCACGCTCGACGTGCTGTCCGGCGGCCGGCTCGACCTGGGGGTGGGTGTCGGCTGGCAGCGAGAGGAGTACGACGCCGCCGGCCTGTCGTTCGCCGATCGGGGGCGTCTGCTCGAGCACACCCTCGAGGTGTGCCAAGAGTTGTGGCGCCACAGCCCGGCCCAGATAGACGCGCCAGAACTGCGGTTCGAGGGCATCCACGCCCGGCCGGCCCCCGTGCAGCCCGACGGCGTCCCGATCTGGGTCAGCGGCACCGTGAACCGCCGAGTTGTCGACCGCGTCGCTCGTTTCGGCCTGCGCTGGATCATGTGGGGTGACGCCGCCGCCGATCCCGTTGCCGGCGTTGGTGCGATGCGCGCCGCCCTGGCCGAGCGGGGCCACGACCCGACCGGCCTGCAGGTGGTGGCGACCCTGCGCGCCGTGAAGGGCGACGACGGACGGCCTGACGTCAGCGCTACCGCGACCAAGGCGCAGCGGCTGATCGAGGCCGGGATCACCGACTTGGGGCTGTTGGTGTCGTTACCGCGCGCCCGCGCTGAGGCCACCGACGTGCTGGGCGCGATGGTGGCGGCGTTCCGCGCCGCCGGCTAGCGAACCCGCGCCGCGCTGTCGAGATCCTGTGCCGTGAACGGCCCGATGGCCTGGTCGTCAGCGACCCAGCGGTAGAGGGCGACGCCGAAGACGCCCCGTACTGCGCCCGAGAACACCAATCCGGCCACTGCCAGGATCAGGCCGAGCAGGAAGACCACGACCCCCGATGCGGCCCCAGCGCCGCTGCCCGAGGTCACGAGGGCCACGCCGAGCGCAGCGATGACGGCGCCGACGACCACGACGAGCCCGGCGATGCCGCCGATGACGACGTTGCCGGTGACCTGCTGGCCCCACCGCTGACGGAACAGGTGGGCCGAGCGCTTGATGGCGTCGACCGGCCCGATGCCCTCGAAGGCCAGCACGGGCACGACGAGGAACGTGACGAGCGACCAGATGGCACCGCCGACGGCGGCCCCGACGCCACCGGCGGCGCCGCCCTTGTCGCGCAGGAGCGAGAAGAACGCTGATACAGCGGCGGACACGAGGGCCCACGCCGCGATGACACCGATCCGGCTCCGGGCCACGGCGTGGGCGGTCTGCAGGTCAGGTTCGGCGCCGTGCAGCGCCTGGTCGGCGGCCGCCGCCAAGGCGACGTTGAAGTAGACGACGGCGAACGACGCCAGATAGGCACCGATGGCGATCAGCACCACGCCGGCCACCGTGGCCGCGGTCTCGTCGAGGAGCAGCAGCAGCGCGCCCGGCCCGCAGATCAGCACCACCGCGAGGAGAGCGAGGGCACCGCCTTCCAGGGGCAGCTTGGTCAGTTTCGGGTGCGACCGGATGACGCCCCACGACTTCTTCGTGAGCTCCCAGCCGCGCCGCATGCGCTCGAACATCGGCCCACGCTAGTCGCGGCCGGGAAGCGCGCCTCCGGGGAACACGAACGCGCCGCGGCCTCGGTTGGCGGCGTTGTTGGCGGTGGTCGTCGCCGTAGCCGAGCTGGGCAGCGGATCGGAGACGGTCGCCAACACCACGAGTTGCCCGGCCGAGAGCCCGTTGGTGATCTGCGTCCACTGGTCGCCCACCACGCCGACCTGCACGGCGACCGTGCGCGTGGTGTTGCCTTCGAGGACCGTCACCGTGCGCCGCCCGGCCGTGGTCCGCACCGCCGAGCTCGGCACCGCGATGCCCGAGGCGGTGCCGGTGACGATGCCGACGGTGCCGATGGCCCCGTTCGTCAGGGCGGAGGAGTCGGACGGCAGCGAGACGATCACGTTGTATGTCGTCGTCGACGTGTTGGCGGCGTTGGGCATGGCGGCGACGGACACCACCGATCCCGTCACCGGTTGGGCGGCGCCGTCGGGCGTCACCGTCGCCGCTTGGCCGACCTTGACCTTGGGGACGTCGGCCAAGCTCACGCTGGTCATGGCCTCCAGCCCGCCGGCGCCCTGCACCAGGATCGTCTGGGTCGTCGAGCCGGCCTGGGCGGCCTGGCCGGCCGTCAGGTTGACCGCCAGCACCGTGCCCGCGATCGGGCTCACGATCGTGGCCTGGTCGATGGCCTGTTGGGCCACCGTGACGCCGGCCTGGGCGGCGTCGACGGCGCTCTGGTAGGCGGCGAGGTCGGCCGCCGACGGCGCCTTGGCTGCACTGCCCGATGCTCGAGCAGCACTACCCGAGCTCCCCGCGAAGCTGCCACCGCCGCCGCGCCCGCCGCCGCCGCCGCCCGTGCGGGCCCCGCTCGGGCCCGATGGCACCGACGTGGAGGTGTCCGGCGTCGACGTTGCCGGCGTCGGCGCGGTGGTCGGCGGTGTGCCGCCGCCGGCGGGCGGGGGCGCCGTCGTTGTCGGCGGCGACGTCGAGACGGGCGGCGACGTGCTCGGTGGGGTCGTCGTCGGTGGCTCCGTCGTGGGAGGCGTCGTCGTGGGAGGGGTCGTCGTGGGCGGCGGGGTGTTGGCGATCTTCGTCAGGAGGTCGTCGAGCGTCTTGGACGCCTTGGCCAGATCGTCCTGAGCCGAGGTCACCGCGGCCTGGGCATCGATCACGGCCTGCAGGGCGGTCTGGCACGCGTTCACCGCCGACGTCACGCCGCTCGGATCCGTGCCCGTGCCCTGCCCGACCGCGGCGCACACGCTCTTGGCCGACGCCAGTGCGGCCGCCGCCTTGTCGCTGGCGGCATCGACGTTCTTCTGGGCGGTGACGACGGCCTGCTCGGCCGCCGCCACGTCGGGATCGACGGCGGAGGTGACGGCGGCCAGCAGCGTGGCGGTCACGGGTCCGGTCCGCGCCGCCGTCTGGGTGGCCGTGGGCGCCGGCACGCTCTGGCCGGCGAGCGCCTTCTGCAGCGTCACGTTGGCCTGGTCGAGGGCGGCCTGCTGCTGGTGGAGGGAGGCGGTCAGCGCCGACACGTCGAGGGCGGCGAGGGCCTGGCCGACCGCCACCGTGTCGCCGACGTTGACGTTCACCGCCGCGACCGTGCCGGCCACCGGGAAGGCCACGGCCGCCTGCGTCACCGGTTCGATCGTGCCGACGCCTTGGAGCACGGCCTGGACGTCGCGCTGACTGACGGCGACGGTGCGGTACTGCGGACTCGATCCCGACGCGCTCATGACGAGACCGCCGATGAGCACGGCGACCGCGACCACGGCCACGGCGAGAGCGGCCCGCCGCGGCCACTTCCGCCGGCGCCGTCCGATGGACGGGAAGAGGGCGGCCCCGTCGGCCTGCGCCGTCATCACTCACTCCTCAGCGCGTCGATGGGCGCCAGGCGGGCGGCACGCGACGCGGGGTAGACACCGAACAGGACGCCGATGGCGACGGCCATCGCGATGGCGCCGGCCAGCACGGGCACCGACACGATCACCCGCGCACTCGTGAAGTGGGGCAGCAGGGCGGCACCGGCCAACCCGAGGCCGACACCGAGCAGGCCGCCGGCCAGCCCGAGCAAGGACGCTTCGACGAGGAACTGGCGACGGATCACGCTCGGCCGGCCGCCGAGGGCCTTGCGCAACCCGATCTCGCGGATGCGCTCGGTGACCGACACCAGCATGATGTTCATGACGCCGATGCCGCCGACGAGCAGCGAGATCACGGCGATGCCGGCGAGCATCACCTTCATCGTGTCGTCCACCGTCGTGGCTGCCGACAGAATCGACTGCTGCGTGGCGATCGAGAAGTCGGCGCTCGTCGGCGTCGTGATGCCGTGCAGGTTCAGCAAGAGTCCGTCGGCTTCCTGGTAGGCGGCCGACAACGTGTCCGCCGACGTCGCTTTCACGTAGATGCTGCTCACGGCGTTGCGGCTGGCGCCGCCGACGATGCGCTGGGCGTAGGTGGTGGCGGGCACGATGGCGAGATCGTTGTTCGAGGTCGCGTCGGACGAGCTCAGCGGCTCGAGCACGCCGATCACGTTGAGCGGCACGCCGTTGGCTGTAACGGTGCGCCCGACGGCGTTGGTGGTGCCGAAGAGCTGCGTGGCGGTGTCCGGCCCGAGCACCACCACGGTGGCGGCCGTCTGATCGTCGGCGGCCGTGAGGAAGCGTCCCGACTCCGTCTGGCGTGATCGGACGTCCTGCCAGCTCGCCGTGGTGCCGGTGAGCGTCGTCGTCCAGTTGGTGGTGCCTTGCACCAGCGACACCGACGAGCTCGAGACGCCGGCGACGGCCTCGATGTCGGGCGCGGTCTCTGTCGACGACAACGCCGTCACGTCGCGGCGCGTGAGCGTGGACGCCGTGCCGAACCCGCCTCGGACGCCGGTACTGGCGTCGGTGGTGCTGCCCGGTGAGACGACGAGGACGTTGGTGCCGAGGGCGTTGATGCTGTCGCGGACGTTGGCTTGCGCGCCCTGTCCGATGCCGACGGTGAGCACCACGGCGCTGATGCCGATCAGGATGCCGAGCATCGTGAGGGCGGAGCGGAGCCGATGGGTCCGGACCGCGTCACCGGCGGTGCGCAGGGTGTCCCGCCAGTTCACGATGCGACCTTCCCATCGTGGATCTCCAGCATGCGGCTGGCCCGGTCGGCGATGTCGTGCTCGTGGGTGATGAGGACGATGGTGCGGCCGGCGTCGTGCAGGTCCTGGAGCAGCGCGAGCACGTCGGCGCTGGACGTCGAGTCGAGGTTGCCGGTGGGCTCGTCGGCGAGGATCATGCCGGGCTCGGTCACCAGGGCGCGCGCGATCGCGACCCGTTGCTGTTGGCCGCCCGAGAGCTCCCCCGGACGGTGGTCGGCTCGGGTGGCCAGGCCGACGGTGTCGAGGGCCTCGAAGGCGCGCCGGCGTCGCTCGGCCGGACGCACGCCGGCGTAGACGAGCGGGAGCTCGACGTTGCGCCACGCCGGCAGGTAGGCGAGCAGGTTGAACTGCTGGAAGACGAAGCCGATGAAGCGGTTGCGAACCTCGGAGAGCTGGTTCTCGTCGAACGACTGCACGTCGTGGCCCGCCAGCCGGAAGATCCCCGAGGTCGGCACGTCGAGGCACCCGAGGATGTTCATCAGCGTCGACTTGCCCGAGCCCGACGGCCCGATCACGGCGACGAACTCGTTCTCGTCGATCCGCAGCGACACGTCGCGCAGCGCCGTCACCTCCAGGGCGCCGGTCGTGTACACCTTGTTGACGTCGATCAGTTCGATGACGGGTGTCACGGTGTGGACCCGTTGCCGCCGCCGGTTCCGCTCGTCCCGGTGCGGCCTCGACGGGTGCCGCCCGAGGCGCCAGCGGGAGCCTGGCCCCCCGTGCCGCCGGTGCCGCCCGTGCCGCCCGTTCCGGTGCCGCCGCCGAGGCGGTTCGCCAGCGCCGCCGGTATCTCGACCACGACCTGGTCGCCATCCTTCAGCCCGTTCGTCACTTCGACGTTGGCCCCGCTGCGAACGCCGAGCGTCACGTTGCGCACCTCCGTCGGCCCGTCGGCCGACCCGCCGGTGGCGACGGTGACAGTGGAGCCCGTCGGCGTCGTCGTCACCGCGAGCAGCGGCACGAGCACCACGTTGTTGCGCTGCGCCGTCGTGATGTTGCCGTTCACGGTGGCGCCGATGAGGAACTGGGTGGGATCGGCCGTGAAGTCGACAGTGACGGCGTAGGTGCCGACGCCGGTGCTGGTGTCGGCCACCTTGCTGACGTCGCTCACCTTGCCGGTCGCGGTCGCGCCCACGTTGGCGGCTCCCTGGGCGCCGTTGCCACCGTTGGCCCCATTGCCGCCGTTGCCCGCGCCCTGGCGCGCGCCGCCGGTGCCGCCGTTGCCACCGCCGCCGTTGCCACGGGTGCCGTTGGCGCCGTTGCCGCCACCCGTACCGGTGCGGGCGCCGCCGAAGGCGCCGGCGAATCCGCCGCCGCCGCCGAAGCCGCCGAAGCCGCCGAAGGCGGGCGTGCTGGCGGTCGCCACCGTCAGCGACACCGGCTGGCCGACAGCGACGGAGTTGATGTCGCTCGCCGCCACCGGCAGGCTCACCGCGAACGA
>DASXAI010000006.1:0-5241 GCA_036406775.1 Acidimicrobiales bacterium | reverse complement strand
CCACTCGAGCTGATGGCCCGGCGTCTCCTGCTACCGCTCGTCCCTGCACCCGTCCGCCGGTCGGCTCGGAAGCGCCTCCTCTGGGTCGCGGCGCGCTACGAGCAGGCCGGTGAGCCCGTCACGGCGCGAGAGCCGGCCGGGTACGGCTCGGTCGCGGCCAGTGGGACCGCGCTGATCGCCGGTATCGACGCCGGTGACCTCGAAGCCGTTGACGGGGCCGCGTCACACTTCCTGCGGTATGCCACCCTGGATCAGGTCATGGCGCTGGCCGAGCCGACCATCGACCTGGTCTCGGCGGCCGGCCACGCGCCGATCGGGTTCTTCCTCGCGTCCCGGCTGGCGACGACGAGCCGATCGGCGGTGATGCTTCTCCGCCCGACCTTGCGCGAGCTGGCGCGCGCTCCCGAGCTCCGGCTGCGCTGGGTGGCCGATGCCGGCGCAGCGGACGGTGACGAGCCGAGCCTCACCCGTGCCCTCGCCGCGACGCCACGGCTCGGCCTGCCAGGCAACGACTTCATCTTCCCGATCGTCCATCAGGTCGATGGCAGCGGAATCGCGCCCCGCTTGCTCCGTGGCGCCATTCCCGCCGACGTGACGGCGGCGGCGACGGCCACCCTCCGGGTCGCGGTCCTCTCCATGCTCCAGGACGATCCCGCCTTCGCCCCCTACGGCTGGACCCACTGCCTGTCCCTCCCTCACGCCATCTTCGAGATCATGCCGTGGCTCGTCGACCGCCACCGCGCCGCCGCCGTCGCCGCGACCTACGTGGTCGGCTTCCGGGCAGCGGAAGGCGCCCGCCTGGTCGACCCGGACTGGGTTCCCGAACCGACGTCGACCAGCCTGATCGACGCCCTCGAAGCCGAACCGGCTGTCGCCGCCTCGTCCTGGTATCACGCCTCCGACGCCGCGCTCGAGCACGCCGTGCCGGAGCTGATCGGGCGCGCCGCCGTCCACGAGGACGCCCACGTCGCCAAGTACACGCTGGCCTGCCTCGCCACCGCCGAACGCGACAGAGCCCGGCGCCCGCTGTACCTGGCGGCGGCGGCCTCGCTCGCCGCCTGGTGGTCTCAGCGCCAGGACACCGCCTTCCGAGACGACCTCTGACCGGCGATCGAGCGCCTAGGGTCCGACAGGCGTGGAGACGGCAGCGGTTGATACCCGACCGGGCGACGACGACGCTGAACTCGTCGCCGCGCTCCGGTCACGCGACGAGCGGGCGTTCGCCGGGCTGGTCGATCGGTATCACACGTCGATGGTCCGCGTCGCTCGCGCCTATGTGTCGTCGAAGGAGGCGGCGGAGGACGTCGTCCAGGAGGCATGGCTCGGGATCATCCAAGGTGTCGGCCGGTTCGAAGGCCGGTCCTCGCTGAAGACTTGGATGTTCCGCATCGTCATCAACAAGGCGATGACACGAGGAAGTCGCGATGCACGCAGCATCCCGTTCTCGTCACTCAGCCCCGATGAGCCGACCGTCGACCCGTCACGGTTCCTGGACAGCGGCCGCTGGGCCGGGTTCTGGTCCTCACTACCGTCCGCGTCTGAGGTACCCGAACGGGTTCTGCTCTCGCAGGAGGCGCGCGTCATGGTCGACACCGTGCTCGCCACGCTCCCACCCAATCAACGGTTGGTCATCACCTTGCGCGATGTCCAGGGCTTCAGCGCCGACGAGACATGCGAGCTGTTGGGCGTCAGCGAGGCCAACCAGCGGGTGTTGCTCCATCGGGCCCGCGGCAAGGTTCGCGGCGCGTTGGAGGACTACCTCGGGACTCACGCAGGCACACACGCATGATCGAGCCGGATCTTCGCTGCGTCGAGTTCGTCGAACTGGTGACAGATTGGGCCGAAGGCGCCCTCGATGACGTGACCCTGGCCCGCTTCGAGGAGCACCTTGCCTTCTGTACCGGCTGCGGTGAGTACGTGGTGCAGCTGCGTCAGGCGGCGTCAGTCCTGCACGAACTCGATTCGGACACCCCACCGGCCGAGGCCCGGGACACGCTGCTGCGCATGTTCCGCGACCAGCCGCGTCCCTGAGCGCGGCGGCTCCGTCCCGTCAGGCCAAGCCGAGCCGGGCCGTGATCCACTGCGATTGGGCGGTGCGCTCGGCGGTGTAGGCCCGGTCGAACTCCTGGCGCGTGCCGCCTTGACAGGTCGCGCGGTGACCAGCGGCGCACGCCGCGATGAACGGAGCCTCAGCGATTCGATCAGTCAGTCCCAGACGCGCCGTGTCGCCGGCCAGTCCGGCGGCGCTGCCGGCCACAGTGTCTCCGCCAAGTGCGGCGGCGGCTCGGCGGCCGACGGCAGCAAGCTCGTCGACCGTCTGTGCGTCTGCCAGTTGTTGGCCCCACTCGTCTTGGCCCGCCTGACCGAGAACCGACAGCGCATGGTCGCGGGCGCGCCATGCACACCAGGCGTCGAACTCCTTGCCCGTGCCGTCACCCCACGCATCGACGCGGCGGATCAGGCGGCCTCGGCGCGCCACCACCTTGCGCTCGGCCTCGACGATGTCGCCGTCCAGCTCCATCTCCCACAACTCGTGATGGATCCAGTACGCCAGGTCCTGCGGACGGCAGGCATGGATGCCTTCGCGACAGGGCCGGGCCGCCGCGGCCTCCAGCCAGGGACCGGGACCGTCGCCGGTGGGAAGAGGCCAGCGCACGGCCCGGATCAGCGTGCGGCCTTCACGATCGAGGAACTTGTACGCCAGCACGAGGCAACGGTAACTGGCCCCCACCGTGTCACGTTCGAGACTGAACGGAGACGAACACGTGGTGGCCGGCGTGCCGTTCACGTGCCGCGAGGTGCTCGACCTCCTGACGGACTTCTTGGAGTCGGCGTTGCCGGCTCCGCTTCATGCGCGTGTGCAACGCCATCTCGCCGACTGCGACGACTGTGAGCGTCACCTCGACCAGCTTCGAGCGACCATCCAAGCGCTCGGCGGGTTGGCCGAGGACGAGGTGGCGCCCGAGGTGCGCGACCAGCTGTTGAACGCATTTCGGTCCTGGCCACGAGCCGGTGTGTAACGACTCCGGATGTGCCTGGACGGCAAGGGTCAACGCAATGGGGTTCAAGGAGGGAGCCATGAACGGACTCGACGGGAAGGTCGCCATCGTCACCGGCGGCAGCTCAGGCATCGGCCAAGCCATCGCCATCCGACTCGCCCAGGAGGGCGTCAATGTCGCCATCAACTACGTCGGGCGGCCCGAGGGTGCGGTCGCGACCAAGGACGCCATTGAGGGTGGTCTCGACTTCTGCATGAACGCCATGCGTTCCGCCGGTGCCCGACCGATGCTCGTCGAGGCGGATGTGTCGGACGAGTCGGCCGTCGATCGCATGTTCAAGGAGGTGTTGGCCGAGTACGGGCAGCTCGACTACCTGGTGAACAACGCCGGCATCCAGACCGCCGCCGACACACACGAGCTGTCGATCGTCGATTTCGATCGGGTCTTGAACGTGAACCTGCGGGGTGCGTTCCTGTGCGCGCAGCAGGCGCTTCGCCATCTCGTGGAAGAGGGCCGGCCTGGCGCCATCGTGAACGTGTCGAGCGTGCACCAGGAGATTCCCAAGCCCCGCTTCGTCGGCTATTCGGTGAGCAAGGGCGGCATGCAGAACCTGACCCGCACGCTGGCCCTCGAGTACGCCGGTCGTGGCATCCGTGTCAATGCCATCGCCCCAGGCGCCACCGTGACGCCGATCAACCGCTCCTGGATCGACGACCCGGAAAAGCGCGAGATGGTCGTCGCTCACATCCCGATGGGTCGCGCCGGCACCTCCGAGGAGATGGCCGCGGTGGCCGCCTTCCTCTTCTCCGACGAGGCCGCCTACATGACCGGTCAGACGATCTTCGTCGACGGCGGCCTCACGCTCTTTGCCGACTTCCGCACGACCTGGTCGTCCGAGTGAGCGCCACGGTCGTTTCGACCTGGTGGCCGTCGCGGTACGGCGCCGAGGACGAGGCCGGCGCCCTGAACGAGATCGGCCCCGACAACGTCGTCGGGGCCGCTCGTCTCGTGCGGTCGGGGCGGGTGTACGACCTCGCCCACGTTCTCCACATGGACGTGCCGGCCTTCGAGGGCCGCCTGTTCTGCCAGGAGCTCGACGCCCCCCAGTCGGTGCCCGGATCGCACGGTCTGGGATTCGTCATCGAGCGGGTGCACGCGCCGTCGCAGATGGGCACCCACATGGACGGCCTGAACCATCTCCACAAGGACGGCCGTACCTACAACGGGCACCGCATCGCCGACATCTCGGCCCCGTACGGCACCACCAAGCTCGGCGCCGATCGGCTACCCCAGGTCGCGACCCGGGGCGTGCTGGTCGACGTGGCGGCGCGACGGGGCGTCGAGCGACTCGACGCCGGTGACGTCATCACTCCCGACGACGTCACCGAGATCGACGTCCGTCCCGGCGACGCCGTCCTGTTCCACACCGGCTGGGGCCGCATGTGGCACGAGGATCCCGACGGTTACGGCGCCGGCGAGCCCGGTCCCGGCATGGCACTGGCCCGCTGGCTCGCCGACCATCGAGTCGCGCTCACCGGCTGCGACACCTGGAGCTACGGCCCCGTGCCGGCCGAGGATCCCGACCAACCCTTCGTCGTCCCCCAGACCCTCAACACGCAGTGGGGCGTCGTCGTCGTCGAGAACCTGTACCTGCAGGAGCTGGCTCGTGACGGCGTCCACGAGTTCCTGCTCGTGGTCGCTCATCCGAAGCTGTCCGGCGCCACCGGCGCCTGGGTCACACCTCTCGCCATCGTGTGACGGCGAAGGGGGGGGACGGAGACCTTCCCCCCTTCGGAACCCCCCATCTGAGGAACTCCGCTCGACCGGCCGAGCCGGATCGAGCTCCGTACCGAAGGAGACTGTCATGTCGGAGCACTTCGACGTCATCGTCATCGGCTCGGGAGCCGGCGGCGGCACCCTCGCCCACGCGCTGGCCCCGAGCGGCAAGCGCATCTTGATGCTCGAGCGGGGCGACTTCATCCGCCGGGAGAAGCAGAACTGGAACGCCGCCGAGGTCTGGATCAAGCACCGTTACCGCAACAGCGGCAAGTGGACCGACAAGGACGGCGGCGCGTTCCTGCCGAAGCAGCACTACTACGTGGGCGGCAACACGAAGATGTACGGCGCCGTGCTCTTCCGCAAGCGCGAGCGCGACTTCGGCGAGGTCCGGCACGTGGACGGCATCTCGGAGGCGTGGCCGATCACCTACGCCGATCTCGAGCCGTACTACACGAAGGTCGAG
>DASXAI010000005.1:0-3430 GCA_036406775.1 Acidimicrobiales bacterium | reverse complement strand
CACCGCTCACGATCGCCGCCAGTCGCTCGCCACAGCGCCGGACGTAGTCGAGCAGGGGCTCGATGCCGTCGAAGGCGACGCCGCGCGCGGCGAGCACTGCGTCCACGTCGACGTCGGCAAGGGGGCTGTCGGCGACGAAGGCGTCGCCGTCGCGTCGCAGTTGCCCGTTGGCGACGAGATGGTCGAGCCAACGAGTGACGAGGCCGGCGTAGCCGGGAGCGATGGTGCCCGCCTCCACCAGCGCGCCCACGGTGCGTCGGTCACCCGCATGGTCGAACAGGGCCAGGTGGCGCAAGCCACGACTGATGTAGGCGCCGGCCACGTCGTCGAGGACGTCCCAACGGCCCGGATAGGCGCCGACGTCGAGGTCGAGTGGGCCCTGCTCGGCTTGGCCGCGGGCGGCCTCGACCGCGGCGTCCCAACGCCGCACTCGGCGTGACGGGCTCGCGGGCCGAGCGGGCGCCGACCAGTACGACTGGCGCTGCCACGGGTAGGTGGGGAGCCGGAGGCGGGGCCGGTGCGGCGCGTGGTCGCGGCCGTGGCGGTCGAAGCCGGCCCAGTCGACCGCGTGGCCGGCGGTGTGGACGGCGGCGAGGGCCGTCACGATCTGCGTGGACTCGTCGCCGTCGCGGCGCATCGAGGGGACCCACGTGGCCGCGGCGTCGGGCCAGTTCCGGCGGCCGAGCCCGAGCAGCGTGGGGTGGGGCCCGATCTCGACGAAGGTTGAGATGCCCGCCTCGCGAAGCGTGTCGAACACCGCCGCGAACCGTACGGGCGCGCGCAGATGGCGGCGCCAGTAGTCGGGCGTCGTGAGCTCGTCGACGGCGAAGGCGCCCGACATGCTCGACACCAGTCCGCTCTCGGGTCGGCACAGGCGCACGCCGGCGGCGACCCGTCCGAACTCGTCGAGGATCGGCTCCACGAGCGGCGAGTGGGCGGCGACCGAGACGTCGAGGCGACGCCAGTCGTCGTCGTCCAGTTGCAGCCGCTCGATCAGGCTGCGGACGGCGGCCCGGCGGCCCGACACGACGGTGGTGGTGGGTCCGTTGACGGCGGCGATGCCGACGTCGCCGTCGTCGGGACGAAGGGCCCGGGTGACGGTGGCTTCGTCGACGAAGAGGGCCGCCATCTCACCCTCGTCGGGGAGTGACGAGAGGAGCCGTCCCCGCTCGGTGATCAGCCGGAGGCCGTCGTCCAGGTCGAGCACGCCGGCGGCGACGGCGGCGACGTATTCGCCGGCGCTGTGCCCGGCCACGACGTCGGGGCGCACGCCCCACGACCGCCACAGCTCGACCAGCGCGTACTGCAGGCTGAACAGCGCCGGTTGGGCGTACGTCATTCGGTCGAGCAGGTCGCCGGTACCAAAGAGGATCTCGGGGAGCGAGCGGTCGAGCATGGCGCCGAGGTGGTCGGCGCAGCGGTCGATGGCCGCCGTGAACACCGGCTCGCAGGCATAGAGCTCGGCTCCCATCCCCGCGTAGTGCGAACCGTGGCCCGTGAAGAGGAAGGCGAGGCTGCCCGACGGGCCCGGCCGGACCGAGGTCGTGAACGTCTCGCCGTCGGCGTTCGGTGTCTCGCCGGCCAGGAAGGCGACGAGCTGCCGGCGCGCGCCCGCGGTGTCGCCGGCCACGACGGCAAGCCGGTGCGAGAGGACGGAACGAGTGGTGTTGGCGTTCCACGCCAGATCCGACAGCGCGGTGTCGGCGTGGATGCTGAAGTGGTCGGCGACGCGGCCGGCGAGTTCGTGAAGGGCTTCGGGCGTCCGCGCCGACAGCGTCACGATGTTCGGACGGGGCGTCGTGTTTGGTTCGACGGCGCTTATCTCAGCGGTCGCGGGCGCCTCGCCCACGACGACGTGGGCGTTGGTGCCGCTCAAGCCGAACGAGCTCACGCCGCCAAGACGGCCTTCGTGGGCCGCGGCCCACGGCGTCGGTTCGGTGGGGACGGCGATCGGCCAGCCCTGGGCCGCGATGTGGGGATTGAGCTCGGTCAGATGGAGGTGGGGCGGGATGGCGCCGTGGCGGAGCATCAGCACGAGCTTCATCAGCCCGGCCACACCCGCCGCGGACTCGGTGTGGCCGATGTTCGTCTTCACCGAGCCGAGCAGCAGCGGCCGGTCAGCCGGACGGTCACGGCAGAGGGCGGCGCCAAGGGCACCGATCTCGATCGGGTCGCCGAGGAGGGTCCCGGTGCCGTGGGTCTCGACGTAGCCGACGTCCCCCGCGCCGACGCCGGCCGACGCCAGCGCGGCGGCGACGACACGTTCTTGCGACGGCCCGTTGGGCGCCGTGAGCCCGGCGCTGCGCCCGTCCTGGTTGACAGCCGACCCTCGGAGCAACGCCACGATCCGGTCGCCGTCGACGTGGGCGTCGGCCAGGCGCTTGAGCACGACGATGCCGCACCCTTCGGAGCGCACGTAGCCGTCGGCGGCGGCGTCGAATGTCTTGCACCGGCCGTCGGCCGCCATCATGCGCGCCCGTGAGAAGTTGATGGTCAGCTCGGGGGTCAGCATGAGGTTGACCCCGCCCGCCAGCGCCAGGTCGCACTCGCCGTTGCGCAGGGCCTGCACGGCGAGGTGCACCGCCACCAACGAGGACGAGCAGGCGGTGTCGAGCGCCACCGCGGGGCCTTGGGCCCCGAGCAGGTACGACAGCCGGCCGGCGGCGATGCTGAGGGCGTTGCCGGTGGTCGTGTAGGTGTCGATCTGCTCGGGGTCGGCGAGCAGCAGGCGCATGTAGTCGCTGTTGGCGATCCCGACGAAGACGCCGGCGTTGCTGCCGAACAGGCTGGCGGTGGGGATGCCGGCGTCCTCCAGCGCCTCCCACGCCACCTCCAGCAGGAGCCGTTGCTGCGGATCCATGGTTTCGGCTTCGCGCCGCGAGATGCCGAAGTACCCGGCGTCGAAGCGGTCGATGTCGTCGAGGAAGCCGCCCCAGCGGGTGGCCATGCGGCCCGGGACGTCAGGATCGGGGTCGTAGAGGGCGCCGGCGTCCCAGCGCTCGGGTGGTACTTCGCCAATGGCGTCGCGGCCGTTCCACAGCAGCTCCCAGTAGCTCTCGGCGTCGTGGACGCCGCCCGGGAGGCGCATGCCCATGCCCACCAGCGCGATGGGCTCGCGCCCGCGCCCTTCCGCCGCCGCCACTCGCGCTTTGAGATCGCGGATCTCCACGATGGCCCGTTTGAGCGGCGACAGCTCCGGAGTGGCGGAGCCGCTCATGATGCCGCTTCCGCCTGTCCGAGCTCGGCCAGCAGGAGCGCCTCGGCCTCGGCCTCGGTGAGATCGGCCAACGCGGCCACGTCGGCGTCGTCCAGTGCGGGCGGCGTCGCGGCCGCGTCGACGGGCGCGCCGACCAGTTGGAGGAGATGGTCGACGAGCGCGTCGGGTGTGGGGTGGTCGAAGAGCAGCGTCGCCGGCTGCGGCTGGCCGAGG
>DASXAI010000004.1:0-1832 GCA_036406775.1 Acidimicrobiales bacterium | reverse complement strand
GCCACCATCGCAATGACGGGCTTCGGTAGCGTCCGGATCTGGCGTTGCAGCTCCAGGACATTGAGGCGCGGCACGTCGTCCTCGCCGACATAGCCGCCCTCACCACGGATCCGCTGGTCGCCGCCGGAGCAGAAGGCCCGGGGGCCCTCGCCGGTCAGGATGATGACGCCGACGGAAGTGTCCTCCCGAGCCTGCTCGAAGGCGGCCGACAGGTCGATGATGGTCTCGGGCCGGAAGGCGTTGTGCACCTCCGGTCGGTTGATCGTGATCTTGGCGATGCCCTCGGCCGTCTCGTACCGGACGTCGGTGTAGTCGCCGGCCGGCTTCCAGTCGAGCGCCGGACGGATCGTCGGGACCTCTGCCATCGCGCCGACGCTACGCGTTCAGCGTTCTGGTGCGCGAAGTGCGTCGTATATGTCGTTTCAACGCGTCAGATCGCTCAGGACGAGGTGAAGGCGGCGCCCGGGATGGCCTCGACGCTGCCGAGGTCGGTGTCGGCGGGGGGCTCGACGGCGCGGGAGACGTAGGCGAGGGCGAGGGTGCCGGCCACGCTGGTGAGGCGGCCGACGTCCTTGTCGTCGAGGTGGAGCGTCGCACCGGGCTTGGCCGGGCGGGTGAGCCGGACGTGCCGGAGGAGCCGGGGGACGTGGCCGCCGCGGCTGTCGATGCGGGCGACGAGCTCCTGGCCCGTGTAGCAACCCTTCGTGAAGGAGGCGACCTCGGCCACCACACCCGACTCGGCCGGGATGGTGTCGGCCGTCAGCTCGGCGCCCATCGCCGGCCACCCGGCCTCGACCCGCAGCCGCTCGTAGGCCGGCGGCTCGATGCGGGTGGCGCCGAGCGGCGGCTCCACCGTCTCACCGAGGATGTCGAAGCCCGGGAGCCCGTGCCAGTCGGCCCGGGCGATCACGGTGGCGCCCATCGTCACCAGTCGCGGCCCCGGGTTGCGCACGGCGATGCACCGCCACGCCAGCGGCTCCACCGTGGCCTTGGTGCGCAGCAGGAACCGCCGCAGCCGCTCGGCGAGGGCATCGCCGTAGCCACCGTCGGTGTCGAGCACGAAGCCGTCGGCCAGCCGGGTCACCCGGGCCAGCACGTCGACCTTGCCCGTCGGCTGCAGCAGGAACGTCCAGGCCGACCCGCCGACGCCGACGGCGGCCACGTCCTGCGAGCACTGGCCTTGGAGATAGGTCTCAGCGTCCGCGCCCACGACCCGTACGGCATCGCGGCGCACCTCGCACCACACCATGCCCTTCGCAATCGACGGCGACTGAATGCTCATGGCACCAACCGCTTCTTCGTCATCCGCCGCGCCGCCGGGACGGCCGCCAACAGCGCCGCCGCCTTGTTGCGGCACTCGTACTCCTCGAGGGCGGGATCGGAATCGGCGACGATGCCGGCACCGGCCTGCACCGAGGCGCCCTGCGGCCCGATCACCATCGTGCGGATGGTGATGGCGGTGTCGATGTTCCCGGAGAACGACAAGTAGCACACGACACCGGCGTAGGGCCCCCGCTTGGTGGGCTCGAGGGCGTCGATGATCTCCATGGCCCGCACCTTGGGCGCGCCGCTCACGGTGCCGGCCGGCAGCGTGGCCCGCAGCACGTCGATGGCGTCCTTGCCGGCGACGAGCTCGCCCGACACCTGCGACGTGAGGTGCATCACGTGGCTGTAGCGCTCGAGCGTCATCAGCTCGTCGACGTGCATCGTGCCGAACCGCGCCACCCGACCGACGTCGTTGCGAGCCAGGTCCACGAGCATCACGTGCTCGGCGATCTCCTTCGGGTTCTCCTTCAGCTCGCCCGCCATGCGCCGGTCGTCGTCGTCGGTTC
>DASXAI010000003.1:0-6241 GCA_036406775.1 Acidimicrobiales bacterium | reverse complement strand
GGGGTCGACCTCGACACCATCGCCCTGGCCACGCGCATCGTGTCGCGCCAACTCGACCACAGCGACCCCATCCCGGGCCGGTACACCCTCGAGGTCACCAGTCCGGGCCTGGAGCGCAACCTGCGGACGCCGGCCCACTTCGAGCGGGCCGTCGGCTCCGCCGTGAACGTGCGCACCCTCCCCGACGTGGAGGGGGAGCGGCGGGTCCGCGGCGAGCTGATCGCCGCCGACGGCGACGGCGTCACGGTCAAGCAGGACGACGGCGTCGAGCGGCGCCTGCGCTACGACGAGATCGAGCGGGCGCGCACGGTGTTCGAGTGGGGTCCGACCCCCCGGCCGGCCAAGCCCGGCTCCCAGAAGAAGGCGGTGCGCCAGTGAGCGAGCGAAGCGAGCGAGGAATTACGGTGCTTTGTTCGCCGCGGAGCGGCGAACAGCTCACTGGTGCCCCCCGAGTGGCGCAGACGTCAGCGTCCAAGGGCGATTGGATGGTGCACCAGTGAGTTCCAACTTGGACATGAAGGAAGCGGTGCGCATCCTCGCGGCCGAGAAGGGAATCTCCGAGGACGCCCTGCTGCACGTGCTGGCCGACGCCCTGGCCTCGGCCTACAAGCGCCGGCCCGGCGCCGCCGACGAGGTCGAAGTCGAGCTCGACCCGGACACCATGGAGGTCCGGTTCACCGCCTACGACCTCGACGACGAGGGCAACTGGGTGAACCCACGCGACGACACGCCCGACCGTGACGCCCTCGGCCGCATCGCGGCCCAGACCTTCCGCCAGGTGATGAACCAGCGGATCCGCGAGGCCGAGCGCGAGCGCAAGTTCGAGGAGTACGCCAACCGCGAGGGCGACATCGTCACCGGCATCATCCAGCAGAGCGACAGCCGCTACACCTTGCTCGACCTGGGCAAGGTGGAAGCCCTGTTGCCCCAGGCCGAGCAGGTGCCCTACGAGCGGCCCGAGCCCAACGCCCGCCTCAAGGCGTACATCGTCGAGGTGCGGCGCACGTCCAAGGGCCCGCAGATCGTCGTGTCCCGCACCCATCCCGGTCTCATCAAGCGCCTCTTCGAGCTCGAGGTGCCCGAGATCGCCGACGGTGTGGTCGAGATCAAGGCGTGCGCCCGGGAGCCGGGCCACCGCACGAAGATCGCCGTCTGGTCGAACGACCACAACGTCGACCCCGTGGGAGCGTGCGTGGGCGCCAGGGGGGCGCGCGTCCGCATGGTCGTCACCGAGCTGCGGGGCGAGAAGATCGACATCGTCCCGTTCTCCGACGACTCGGCCGACTTCGTGGCCAAGGCCTTGTCACCGGCCAAGGTGAAGGAGGTCCGGATCCACGAGGACACCGGCGTGGCCGAGGTCATCGTGCCCGACTACCAGCTTTCACTGGCCATCGGGAAAGAGGGCCAGAACGCCCGGCTCGCGGCGCGCCTCACCGGCTGGCGGGTCGACATCAAGAGCGAGAGCCAGCTCGCCGACGAGGAGGCCGGCATCTTCCCGGTCGAGGAGGAGGAGGTCGAGTACGCCGAGGGCGAGTGGGTCCGCAACGAGGCGACGGGCGAGCTCGAGTGGCACTCGGCCGACGGCGAGGTCGTCACGGCCGGTGAGTGGGCCGTCGACCAGCAGGCCGCGGCGGAGGCGGAGGCCGCGGAGCGTGGCGACGAGGCGCTGACCGGCGCTGACGCTGCGGCTCCCGAGGGTGGGACCGCTAACCTGGAGGAGTCCAGCGGCAACGGCTGAGCCAGGCCGCGGGCCGGTCCGAACGTGCGTCGGGTGCCGGCGCCGGGCGCCCCAGTCGATGCTCATCCGGATCAGCCGGGGAGCCGGCGGGCGGCTGGTGCCCGGTCGCTCGCAGCCCGGTCGGGGCGCCTGGTTGTGCGCCGGGTCGCCGAGCTGCCTCGCGGAGGCAGTGCGGCGCCGGGCGTTCGAGCGGGCGTTGCGGGGACCCGTGTCCGGCGCCGAGGCGTTGGCCACCACGATTTTCCAGTCCAGACAACCGAACGTGAGAGACTTGCCCGCCCCTGACCCAGGTGTCGGGGGTGGCGCCGGCTCCACCATCACGACGAAAAGGAAAGGCTGAACGCGCACGTGGCAGGAAAGATCCGGGTACACGAGCTCGCCAAGGAGCTCGGCCTCACCAACAAAGAGGCGCTCGACCTCGCCATCGCGCTCGGCATCGGAGTCAAGAGCCACTCCTCCAGCATCGAAGAGGCCCAGGCCGACCGGGTGCGCCGCCGCGCCGAGCGGGACGGCCTGATCCGCGACCAGCAGCCCGAGGAGCCCAAGCCGGCCAAGAAGGCCGCCAAGTCGACCAAGGCCCCGGCCACCACGCCGGCGCCGGCCGAGCCGGCCCCCGCCCCCGCCCCTGAGGCACCGGCGCCGCCGGCTCCGGCACCGGAACCCGAGCCTTCTCCCGTCGAACCTGTCGTTGAGCCCGTCCCCGTCGCCGTCGCGCCTCCACCCGCCCCCGTCGCCGTCACGCCTCCGCCCGCCCCGGTGCTCGCGCCCGAGTTGGTCATCGAGCCGACGCCGGTGGCGCCGCTGGAGCCGGTGGCCCGGGTCGAGCCGGAGCCATCGCCGGCCGAGCACGCCGTCATCAAGAGCACCCGCGTGCCCACCGAGGTCGAGCCGCGCGTCGACCGTCCGGTTCAGCCCGCCGCCCGCACGGGCGCGCCGGGCCGTCCGCCCGTCGCCCCGCCCGGCCGGCCGCCGGGTGCCCGTCCCACCGGACCCGCCGGCGCGCCGGTCCCCCCGCCGCCCGGTCGCGGGCCGCTGTCGCCGTCGGGCAAGCCCATCCCGCCGCCCCCCGGTCGCGCCCCGCTGTCGCCGTCGGGCAAGCCCATCCCTCCGCCGCCCGGTCGCGGGCCCGCCGCGACGCGCCCGTCCGGTCCGGTCGGTGGACGCGGTCCGGTCGGGGCCCGTCCCGCCGGTGTCGGCGCCGGCCGTCCCGGCGGTCCCCGCCCGGGCGGCTTCGGCGGTCCGAGCGGGCGCCCCGGTGGCCCGCCCGGCGCTCGGCCCGGTGGCGGTCCTGGCGGCGGCGGTCCCGGTGGTGGCCGTCCCGGTGGCGGCCCCGGTGGCCGTCCGAGCTCGCAGCGCCGAGCGCCCCGCCGTTCGTCACGGGGTCGCCGGCGTAGGAATCTCGAGGAGCTGCAGCCGCAGCAGATGACGTCGTACTCGCCCACCGACGCACCGGTGCCCGAGGGCACGGTGGTCATCGAGCGGGGGGCGACGCCGCAGGAGTACGGGCCGAAGCTGAACCGCACCGCGGCCGATGTCGTGCGCTTCCTGCTCCAGCACGGCGAGATGATCACGGCCACGATGCCGCTCACGGACGAGCAGATCGAACTGTTCGCCCTCGAGCTCGGTGCCGACGTGCTGCTCGTCGACCCCGGCCAGCAGCAGGAGATGGAGCTGCAGGCGCTCTTCGACGACGCTGACGACGACGACCCCGACCGCCAGCAGCCACGGCCGCCGGTGATCACCGTCATGGGCCACGTCGACCACGGCAAGACGCTGCTCCTCGACCGGATCCGGTCGGCCAACGTGGTGGCCGCTGAGGCCGGTGGCATCACCCAGCACATCGGCGCCTACCAGACCGTGTACGACGGTCGCACGATCACGTTCATCGACACGCCGGGCCACGAGGCGTTCACCAAGATGCGCGCGCGCGGCGCCGAGGTCACCGACATCGTGGTGCTCGTCGTGGCGGCCGACGACGGCGTCATGCCGCAGACGGTCGAGGCGCTCAACCACGCCAAGGCGGCCGAGGTGCCGATCGTCGTCGCCGTCAACAAGATCGACCGCGAGAACGCCGATCCGCAACGCGTCATGACGCAACTGTCCGAGCAGGGCCTCGTGCCGGAGACCTGGGGCGGCGACACGATCACGGTCGAGATGTCGGCGCTGCAGAACCTCGGGATCGACGACCTGCTCGAGCAACTGCTGCTCGTGGCCGAGGTCGAAGAGCTCAGCGCCAATCCCGAGGGTCGGGCCAAGGGCGTCGTGCTCGAGGCCAACCTCGACGTCGGCCGTGGCCCGGTCGCCACCATCCTCGTCGACAAGGGCACGCTCAAGGTGGGTGACCCGGTCGTCGCCGGCGCGGCGTGGGGCACGGTGCGTGCCCTGATCGACGATCGCGGCCAGCAGACCAAGCAGGCCGGCCCGTCCACGCCCGTCCAGGTGCTCGGCTTGTCGAGTGTCCCCGGTGCCGGCGACGAGTTCCGGGTTGCGCCCGACCTGCGCACCGCCAAGACGGTGGCGGAGGCCCGTGAGCAGCGCCAGCGGCTCGCCGGTCAGCGCGCCGACGCGCGGGTGCAGCGCGGCGTGAAGCTGGAGGACGTCTTCGACCAGATCCAGCGGGGCGAGACGGCCACGCTCAACCTGGTGCTGAAGGCCGACGTCCAGGGCAGCCTCGAGGCCCTCACCGAGGCGCTGCGGCGGCTCGAGCGCGACGACGTCAAGCTGGCGTTCGTCCACCGCGCCGTGGGCGGCATCACCGAGAACGACATCTCGCTGGCCGCCACCACCAACGCCACCATCATCGGCTTCGGCGTGCGCCCCGACCGCAAGGCGCGGGAGCTGGCCGACGCCGAGCAGGTCGAGATCCGCACCTACGAGATCATCTACCAGGTGCTCGAGGACATCGAGAAGGCCATGGTGGGCCTCCTCGCGCCCGAGTTCGAGGAAGTCGTCACCGGCGACGCCGAGGTCCGCGAGATCTTCCGCATCCCGCGTGTGGGCGCCATCGCCGGCTGCTACGTCCAGTCGGGCGTCATCACCCGCGGCTCCAAGGTCCGCTTCCTACGGGAGGGCGTCATCATCTGGAAGGGCGCCATTTCCTCGCTCAAGCGGTTCAAGGAGGACGCCCGCGAGGTGCGAGAGGGCTTCGAGTGCGGCATCGGCTTGTCCGACTTCCAGGACCTGAAGCAGGGCGACGTCATCGAGACGTTCGAGGAGCGCGAGGTCGTCAGGAGCTAGATGTACGTGCTGGCGATCGCCATCGACCTGCACGTGCCGACGGCCCGGTCGCTGAAGGAGAAGCGGATGGTCGTCAAGTCCATCCTCGACGGGTGTCGCCACCGCTTCCGGGTGGCGGCGGCCGAGGTCGGCTTCCACGACCAGTGGCAGCGGGCCGAGCTCGGCTTCGCCATGGTGGCCAGCAGCGAGCGCCACGCCCTCGAGATGGCCGACGAGGTGGAGCGGTTCGTGTGGTCGCGCCCCGACATCGAGGTGCTGTCCTGTGACCGGAGGTGGTTGGAGTGAGCCGCTCTCGACGCCAGGCGCCGCGCACGGCGCGCTTGAGCGAACTGCTGCGCGAGGTGGTGGCCGAGGAGCTCGGCCGCATCGACGACGAACGGCTCGAGCTGGTGAGCATCACCAACATCGACGTCGACGCCGACCTCAACCGGGCCATCGTGTACTTCGATTCGCTCGCCGGCGAGGCGGGCGACGCCACGGTGCTGGAGGCGCTGGGCGAGCACCGGCGCCGGCTGCAGGCGGCCATCGGCGGCCAGATTCACGCCCGCAAGACACCGGTGCTGCAGTTCCAGCCCGACGACGTGATCCGGTCGGCCGAACGCATCGAGGAGATCCTGCGCCGCAACCCGCCACCGGAGCGCGGTCCTGAGTCGTCGTAGGCCGCCGGCGGTCCACGGCGTGTGTGTCGTGGACAAGCCGCCCGGCATGACGAGCCACGACGTGGTGGCGGTGTGCCGTCGTACCCTCGGCGAGCGGCGCGTCGGCCACGCCGGCACGCTCGACCCGGACGCTACCGGCGTCCTGGTCGTCGGCGTTGGCTCTGCCACCCGGTTGCTGCGATTCCTGAGCGCGGCGCCGAAGTCGTACACGGCCGAGGTCGTCCTCGGCGTCGAGACGACCACGCTCGACGCCGCCGGTGAGGTGACAGCTCGTCACGACATGGCGGGCGTCACCGTCGACGACATCCACCGCGTCGTGGCCGAGCATCTCACCGGCCCTATCGAGCAGGTGCCGCCGATGGTCTCGGCCGTGCACCACGAGGGGCGCCGCTTGCACGAGCTGGCGCGCGAAGGCATCGAGGTCGAACGGAAGCCCCGGCCCGTCGTCGTCGACGAGTTCGAAGTGGCGGCCACGCCCGACCCGTCGGTGTTCGAGATCGCCGTCACCTGCTCGGCCGGTACCTACGTGCGGGTGCTGGCGGCCGACCTCGGGCGGCTCCTCGGCGGCGGCGCCCACCTGCGGCGGCTGCGCCGGACGGCGTCGGGC
>DASXAI010000002.1:0-7905 GCA_036406775.1 Acidimicrobiales bacterium | reverse complement strand
GCAACGCGATGCTGTACCTATCCGGCGCGTCCGTCCCGGCGTGCCGCGCGCCATCGACGACCTCGTCATGAAATTGCTCGCCCGCGATGCCGACGAACGTCCCCGCAACGCCGCCCTCGTGCGCGACGCGTTGATGCGCATCCTCGAGAGCGGCGACGAGGACGACTCGACCGTCGTCGTGCCGCGGGACAGCACGCCCGAGGTCGGCATCGCCGTGCCCAACGGCGACCGGCCGCCGTCGTCGGGCGACCCGACCTATCCGGGTGCGCTCGTCGGCGAACGGTCGCCACGTCACTTCCTCGTGTCGATCGTGGTGCTGTGCGGGATCGCGGCCGCCCTGGCCGGCCTCGGGGCGTTGTTCTTCAGCACCGGTACCGGCGAACGGCTCGTGAACTCCGCTCGCAACGTGCTCGGCGGGGGCACCAGCAGCAGCGCATCGACCACCACCGTGGCGTCGACGGTCGCGCCGGCGACGGCGCCGGCCGTCATCGTCAGCACGGGCGAGTTCGACCCGCCGCCCGGCGGTGACGGCCGCGAGAACCCGAGCCAGACCGGCAACCTCATCGACGGTCAGGACACCACGACGTGGTCGACGGTCTGCTACAGCGATCGTGACATGGCGCCCAAACCGGGAGTCGGCCTGGTGCTCGGGCTGTCGACGTCGACCCGCGGTCACACCCTCGTGGTGTCGTCGCCGACCACGGGCGGGTGGGGTGCCGACGTGTACGTCAGCAACACCACCCACGACGCCCTCACCGACTGGGGGCGGCCCGTCACGACCGTGCGCGACGCGCCGGCGGGAGCCACTCGACTCGACCTCGGCGACACCGACGGTCGGTACGTCCTGTTGTTCGTCCGCGAGCTCGGCGACAGCACGCCGCCGTGCCAGCGGCCGTGGCAGCTGCGCATCGCCGAGCTGTCCATCACCTGACGCCCCGCTTTTCGCCAGTGGCGCCCGTTGGGGCGGAATTCACCCCCAATCCAGACACAAGCGACGGCTCGATACCCTGAGCCGATCGACGCCGCCGCCGATGCCGAGCTCGTCGTCGCCGCCCAGGGTGGCGACGAGGCGGCACTCGACGTACTCCTCCGAACGCACTACGACCGCGTGTACGCGCTGTGCCGCCGCATCACCGGCAACGACGCCGACGCCGCCGACGCCGCGCAGGACGCGCTGATCGCGATCGTCCGCGGGTTGCCCCGCTTCGACGGCCGTTCGTCGTTCGCCACGTGGGTGTACCGCGTGACGTCGAACGCCTGCCTCGACGAGCTCCGACGCCGCCGACGCCGCGCCGTGCCCGGACTGCCCGATCACGAGGGCAGCGAGCCGGCCGACACGACCGCGCCCATCGACACGACCGTGGCCGACCGGCTCACGCTCGACGAGGCGCTGGCCCGCCTGCCGGACGACTACCGCCTCGCCGTCGTCCTGCGCGACGTGGCCGATTTCGACTACGCCGAGATCGCGTCGGTGCTCGACATCCCGCCGGGCACCGTGCGGTCTCGCATCGCCCGCGGGCGCGCCGCCCTCGCCGCGTCCCTCGGCGGGAACCGCGCCCACCCGCCCCGACGTCCAACTCCGCAGCCATGAGCGATCCCTCCGACGACCAGCGCGACGAGCTCGCCAGCGCCTACCTCGACGGCGAGGCCACCGCCGCCGAACGGGCGCGGGTGGAAGCCGATCCCGAGCTCGTCCGTCGGGTCGCGCAACTCGGTGTCGTTCGCGCCGCCCTCGGCGCGCCGGGCCCGTCGGCGGGGGCCGAGACCCGTGACCATGCCATCGCGACCGCCCTCGCCGCCGCGAGCCCGCCGGCCGCCACGGTCACGCCCATCGAACGCCACCGGTCGAGCCGGCGAGCGCTCACGATCCTGGGCGCGGCCGCCGCGGCGGTGGGGGTGATCGCCGCCGTTGCCGTCGTGGCCACGCGTTCGTCGAACACCGGGACCTCGAGCTCGGCGGCTGTGTCGACGACGGCCCGGGCGGCGGCGGGTTCCACTGCCACCTTCGGCCCGCAGACCCAGAGCCCCGAGGCCGCAACGTCGCCGGCACCCACCGGCGGCGTGAGCTCGACCACGGTGGCCGCCAGTCCCGCCGGACGCGACGCCTCGACCGCCGCTGGGGGCGCCCCCGCCCTGCCCTACCTCGGTGTGGCCGACGACGACTCGGAGTTGCGGGCCCTGCTCGTCGCCACCTCGGCATCGGCCGTCAGCGCACCACCAGCGCCGGCCACGCCGCCCGCGCTGGCGGCCAACTCGTGCACCGTGCCGGCAGCCACACTGGTCGGCACGGTCACGTGGCAGGGCACGGCGGCGCTCGTGTTCGTCGCCAACGGGCTGGCCACGGTGATCCAGGTCTCCGACTGCCGGCCGATCGCCACGGTGCCGCTGACCTGAGGCGTCGCTCGTCCACGCCCGGCGGACCCACCGGTAGGCTGCGGCCATGTCTGCTCCCGCGCCGGATGGTGACTGGGCCGCTCGCACCGCCGACAGCATCGAACGTGTCGTCATCGCGGTTCGCGACCGCACGACGCGGCCCGTGCTCCAGGCCGGTCGGGCGATCGTCTACGCCTTGCTGGCCGCCATGCTCGGCATCACCGCCGTCGTGCTGCTGGCCATCCTGGTCGTGCGCCTGCTCACCGCCATCACGGGCAAGGCGTGGCTGGCCGAGCTCATCGTCGGCGCCTTCTTCGTCATCATCGGCACCGTGCTCCTGCTCATGCGGCGGCGCATCGCCGAGGCCACGCTGTGACCCAGCATCACAATGTGGTGATCGTCGGCTCGGGCCCGGCCGGCCTCACGGCGGCCATCTACTCGGCCCGGGCCAACCTGGCGCCGCTGGTGATCGAAGGCGAACCGTCGTCCACGTCGGACCAGCCGGGCGGACAGTTGATGCTCACCACCGACGTCGAGAACTACCCCGGATTCCCCGACGGCATCCTCGGCCCCGAGCTGATGGTGCGCTTCCGCGACCAGGCCGCCCGCTTCGGCGCCACCCTGCTCACGGCCAAGGCCACCAAGGTCGACTTCTCGACCCGGCCGTTCCGGATCTGGGTCGGCGACGACGAGCACACCGCCGACGCCGTCATCGTCTCAACCGGCGCCCAGTCGCTCATGCTCGGCCTCGAGGCCGAACAGAGACTGCTCGGGCACGGGTTGTCCACGTGCGCCACCTGCGACGGGTTCTTCTTCCGGGGGGACGAGATCGCCGTCGTAGGTGGCGGCGACTCGGCGCTGGAAGAGGCCCTCTTCCTCACCAAGTTCGCCACCAAGGTCACCATCGTCCACCGGCGAGACGCCTTGCGCGCATCGAAGATCATGCAGGACCGGGCCTTCGCCAACGAGCGCATCGCATTCTTGTGGGACCACGTCGTCGTCGACCTCGAGGGCGACAACAAGCTCGAGGGGGCGCGGGTCCGCAACGTCAAGACGGGCGAGGAGTGGACCCTCAAGGTGGGCGGCCTGTTCGTGGCCATCGGACACCGTCCGAACACCGACTTGTTGCGAGGCGTGCTCGACATGGACGAGAACGGCTACCTGATCACGCAGTCGGGTTCCACCTACACGAACGTCGAAGGCGTCTTCGCGTGCGGTGACGTGCAGGATCACACGTACCGCCAGGCCGTCACGGCCGCCGGTTCGGGGTGCATGGCGGCGATCGACGCCGA
Organism: Acidimicrobiales bacterium; assembly: GCA_036406775.1. GTDB lineage: Bacteria > Actinomycetota > Acidimicrobiia > Acidimicrobiales > Ilumatobacteraceae > DASXAI01. The sequence goes on along the minus strand of DASXAI010000002.1, from coordinate 4,240 downwards.
GCGTTGGCTCGAAGCGGTCCGACACGGGTAGACAGCACGGGGGCGGCCGCGGCGGGCAGGAATGCGGACCCCGTCTCTCGCCGTTACACCAGTACGATCGTTTCTTCGAAAGGACCCGTTCCATGGCCAACACCATCCTGACGCTCACCGCTGCCACCTTTGACGAGGCCGTTCAGTCGGCCACCGGCGCGGTTGTCGTCGACTTCTGGGCCGAATGGTGCGGGCCGTGCAAGCTCATCGCCCCGATCCTCGAGGAGATCGCCGTCGAGCAGGAGGGCAAGGTCACCATCGCCAAGCTGAACGTGGACGACCACCCTGATCTGGCCCGTCGCTACGACGTCATGAGCATCCCGACGCTCCTCGTCTTCTCCGACGGTGAGCTGCGCAAGCGGTTGATCGGCGCCAAGGGCAAGAGCCAGTTGCTCGAGGAGCTGAACGAATTCCTGCCGACCGGCTCCCGCTGAAGCCGGGAGACACCGGCGAAGCCGTCCGAGACCTTCAACGCCGCCTGAGCGCGGCCGGCGCCGCCGCCGGTGCGCTCGAGAGCGGTCAGTACTGCCCCAGCACCGAGGCGGCGGTGCGCGCCTTCCAGGACGGGCGCGGCCTGCGGCCCGACGGCCGGTGTGACGACCAGACGTGGGCCGCGCTGGTGGAGGCCAGCTGGTCGTTGGGCGACCGGCTCCTCTACCACCGCTCCCCCAACCTCCGGGGCGACGACGTGGCCGAGCTGCAGCGACGCCTCGGCCGACTGGGATTCGACGCCGGGCGGGTGGACGGGATCTTCGGGCCGCGAGCTGAGCACGCCCTGAGGGAGTTCCAGCGCAACGTGGGCCTGCACCCCGACGGCATCTGCGGCTACGAGACCGTGCACGCCCTGCACCGCCTGGGTGACCGAGTCGCCGGGCCGCCGGTGGCGAGCGTCCGGGAGGAGGAACTGCTGCGCCATGCGCCCCGCACCCTGGCGGGCCGCCGCTTGGTGGTGGGCCAGCTGGGCAGCATCGGCGTGGTGGGCCGGGCCGTGGCCAACGCGCTGCGCCGCGCCGGCGCCACCGTGATGTCCCTCGACGAGCCCGACCCCTCGGCCCAGGCCCAGGCGGCCAACCGGTTCGCGGCCGACGCCTATCTCGGCCTGGCCCCGAGCGAAGGCCCCGTCTCGGTCGCCTACTACGCCGTCCCCGGCTTCGAGTCGATCGGCGGTCGCCACCTGGCCCACTTGCTCTACCAGCGCCTCGGCGGCGTCGTGGCGGTGGGCGCCGACGGGCCGCTCGGCATGCGCCTCACCGTGCTGCGCGAGACGCGGATGCCGGCCGTGCTGTGCGAGCTCGGACCCGTGGCCGACATCATCAAGGCCACGCCCCGGGTGGTGGTCGGCGTGGTGTCGGCCGTGACCTGCTGGGTCGAGACGCCGGTCGCCTGACGGAAGCGTCATCCACAGCGACCATCCGACTACCCACAGGAGTGGTGACAGAGCGTCAGGACACGACTACAGCCCGTAGGATTACCGCCTCCGTTGGGTGACTGACGTCACAAATCGAGGGAGTTATCCACAGGGTTGCCCACACTTTGTGGGGAATCGGACCGTGAGGAGTAGGTCGAAGGGACCATGCCTGTGGAGGAACCTCAGGCTCGACCCTCGACACAGAAGCCTCGATGACACCTCGACCCGTACGGGTCTCAGGACGCGTCGGGCGCCTCGGTGATGAGCCGGTAGATCCGTTCGAGATCCTCGAGGGTGGCGAACTCGATCAGCAGCTTTCCCCGGCTCGCCCCCATCGTGACGCTCACCCTGGTATCGAGGTAATCCGACAGGAGCTCCTCGAGCTCGAGCAGACCGGGGGGCCGGAGCCGTTGGCGCGGGAGGCCTCCTGGGCCGGGCGCCGGCGCCCCGTCGCCGGGTTCCTGGTCGCGGCCGGTGGTGTGATCACGTACGGCCTCCTCGACGGCCCGGACCGAGAGATGGTCGGCCACGGCTCGGCGGGCCAAGGTCTCCTGGAAGCCTCGATCGGGCGTGCCCAGCAGCGCCCGGGCGTGGCCGGCGGTGAGGCGGCCGTCGGCGAGGAGGTGCTGGATGGCCGGGGGGAGCTGCAACAGCCGCAACGTGTTGGTGACGGCCACCCGGCTCTTGCCGACCCGGGTCGCCACCTCCTCGTGGGTGAGCTCGAAATCCTCGATCAGTTGTTGATACGCCGCCGCTTCCTCGAGGGCCGTCAGGTCCTGGCGGTGGAGGTTCTCGACGAGGGCTTGTTCGATCGAGCCGACGTCGTCGGTGTCGCGCACGATGGCCGGGATGGTGTCGAGCCCGGCTCGACGGGCGGCCCGCCACCGGCGTTCGCCGGCGATGAGGCAGTAACGGCCGGGCTCGGTGGCGCGGACCAGGACCGGCTGGAGCACGCCGAGTTCTCGGATCGACGCCGCCAGGTCGGCGAGGGACTCCTCGTCGAAGTGGATCCGCGGCTGGTTCGGGTTCGGCTCGATGGCGGTGACGGCCAGCTCCTGCAGGGCCGCCACCCCGCTCGCCGACCCCTCGGCGGGGATCAGGGCCGCCAGTCCCCTACCCAGCCCGCTGCGCCGCTCCACCGCTCACCTCCCGTGCCAGCTCCCGATAGGCGATGGCGCCCCTCGACGTCGGGTCGAAGGCCATGATGGGCTGCCCGAATGACGGCGCCTCGGAGAGGCGGACCGTCCGGGGCACGACGTTGCGGCACACCCGCTCACCGAAATGACTCCGGACTTCCTGCACCACCTGGTCGGCCAGTTTGGTGCGGGCGTCGTACATCACCAGCACGATCGTGCTCACATCGAGGTCCGGGTTCAGGCTCCGCCGGACCAACTCGACGTTGCGCAGCAGTTGGCCCAGACCCTCGAGGGCGTAGTACTCGCACTGGATGGGCACCAGGACCTCGTGGGCGGCGGCGAGGCCGTTGACGGTGAGCAGGCCGAGCGACGGCGGGCAATCGATGAGTACGAAGTCGTAGTCGTCCTCGACCGCCTCCAGGGCTCGGCGCAGCCGGAGCTCGCGACTGAAGGCGGGCACGAGCTCGATCTCGGCCCCGGCCAGGTCGAGGGCGGCCGGCGCCACGAACAGGTTCCGGAACGACGTCGCCTCGATGCAGTTCTCGATCGGCACCTCGTTGATGATCACGTCGTACATCGACGTCTCGAGGTTCCGGGGGTTCACGCCGACGCCGGTGGTGGCGTTGCCCTGCGGATCGAGATCGATGATCAGGACCCGGTAGTCGAGCTCGGCCAGCCCGGCACCGAGGTTGATGGCAGTCGTGGTCTTGCCGACGCCTCCCTTCTGGTTGGCGACGGCGAACCGCCGAGGGAGCGGATGCGGTCGCGGCGACGGCGACGAATTGTCGGATGTGTCGCTCACCGGCAGGGCCATCTGCACCTCCTTCCGGTGTCCTGGCGCGGGCGCACCTTACTGGCTCGTCGAGGGTTGGTCACGTATTGGTCCCGTTTCACGTGAAACGTGGCGCCCCACCCTCAGCGTGGTTCCACGTGGAACAGCGGGGGCTGGAGCCGGCGGCGGGGGAACCGGGCCGGGCACGGTTCGACCTGGGTGAAGGAGGCGACGCCGGCGCCTGCGTCCGTCGAGTCCGCGACCAGACCGAGGAGGGCGAGTCCGTCGCGCGGCCAGCGGTCGTCGGCCGGTTCCGGCGGCTCGCTGACGACGAGCTGGCCGCCGACCCGGAGGAACGGGGCCGCCGCCTCGGCCGTCACCGCCGGCTCGCCGAAGCTGCGGGCGATGACGGCGTCGAAGCCGTATCGCCACGCCAGGTCGCGCCCGGCCGTCTCGGCTTGCGCCGTCACCACGGTCACCCGCGCCGCGAGATCCAGGCGGCCCACCGCCCGGCGGAGAAAATCCGTGCGCCGGACACTGGCATCGAGGAGAACCAGGATCGTCTCCGGCCGGGCCCATGCCACCACGAGGCCCGGCACGCCGCCCCCGGCGCCGAGGTCGAGGATCCGGCGCGCCGGCCGGAGGGCCGCGACGAAGCCGGCGGCGTGGCTGATGTGGCTCTCGACAGGCCCCGGTCCGAGGAACCCGAGCGCTGCCGACTCCGCCAGGACCTCCTCGAGAGCGGCCGGATCGGCCCCGGGGGCTTGCTCAGGCGTGGGCGGCCGGACGGATGACGACGCGGCGGAACGGCTCCTCGCCCTCGGAGACGGTCTCGACACCGTCGAGCTCGTTGGCGGCGTCGTGCACGACCTTGCGGTCCATCGACGACATCGG
>DASXAI010000001.1:0-3587 GCA_036406775.1 Acidimicrobiales bacterium | reverse complement strand
AGGTCCAACAGACCCAGATGTACGACGGCTCGGGAGACCCGATGTGGCGGTGAGCCACGAGCAGCGCGCCGCCGTCAGCCCGAGGCCACCACGCCGAGACGGGTAAAGAGGCGCGCCGACTCGGCTGCCGGCGGCTCGTTGCTGCCCGTGTCCACGGCCGCCGGCCAGCCGGGGACGGCGGCCAACATCAGGCTGAGCTCGTACTCGAGGCCTCTCGCCCGCGCCGTCACGATCCCCCGTTCGAGCGTTTGTGTGGCCTCCTCGACGCGCCCGACGGCCCGGAGCGCGTTCGCCGTGATCCGATCTCGCGCCGGGTCGAAGATCGACACGTCGTCGGTGGTCATCCGACTCGCGCGGGCCAGCACGTCGAGGGCCTCACCCGGTCGCCCCGCCTTCGCCAGGCACTCGGCGAGGTACAGCGAGGTCTCGTAGGCCGAGGCCGACCGGCCGAGCGCCAGGAACCGGTCGCGGACTCCGACCAAGGCCTCCTCGGCCGCGACCAGATCGCCGCGTGCGGTCAGGATGCGGCCTTGATGCATCGCCGCGAACGTCTCACCCCATCGGTGTCCGGACGCCCGCAGCACCCGGCTGGCCTCCCGCAGCACGGAGTCGGCTTCGTCGAGGCGACCCTGGTTGACGAGGACCTCCCCGATGTTGGCGTCTGTCGACGCGGCATCGATGACGTTGCCGACACGTTCGCACGCATCCCGTGAACGCTGGTACAGCTCGAGGGTGTCGCCCCAGCGGCCTTCGAAGAAGGCCTGGATCCCGAGGTTGTTCGCCATGTCGGCCTGGCCGACGAGATCCCCGATCTCCTCGTACAGCCCGAGGGCCCGGCGCGCCCAGCGCTCGGCATCAGGGCGCCCCAGCATCGTGGCCGCCCACGAGATCACGTTGCAGGCGCGCGCCTGCGCCGAGAGCGCACGCGCCCGCTCACCCTCGGTCGCCGCCAGTTCCGCCAGCCGCAACGCCTCGTCGGCGTGCTCTTGACGCTGACGGATGAGGGCGGCGAAGGCCAGGGCGCCGGCCCGGGCCGCCGCCATGGCCCGGCCGTCGGCGCCGTCCAGGATCGTGCGCGCCCGGGTCGTCTCGGCGAGCGCCACGGGGTACGCACCCGCCCGTTCGTGGGCGGAGGCACGGCGCAGGAACAGGTCCGCCTGCGCAACAGGGTCGCCCGCGACATAACGGGCGGCTCGTCGGTAGGCGTCGAGAGCACCGTCCAACAGCCCGGCCCGCTCGCGTAGCTCTCCGAGCTGGAGCCAGCGTTCACGCCGCTCGTCGTCCGTGACCTCGTCGAGCCAGCGCGCCGCTTCGAGGGCTCGTTCGATCTGCATGGCCGCGTCGGCATTGGCGTAGGCGCGACGGGCCCGGTCGGCGGCGCTCAAGGAGTATCGCCACGTACGGCCATGATCTCCCGCCCGCCAGAAGTGGTACGCGAGCATGTCGGCGTCGGTGCTGACGTCTTCGCTGATGCGCTCCACGGTCTCGGCGGTGGTGCGGTGCAGCCGAGTGCGAGTGCGGTAGGCCAAGCTCTCGTACGCGACGTCACTGACGAGCCCGTTGCGAAACCGCAGTCGGGCCTCGCCGTCCGCCTCCAGGAAGCCTTCGAGCTCGAGTTCGACCGCTTCGTCCAGCACGAAGAGCTCCTCGGCGAGGACGGCGTCGAGCACGCGGCGCCGGAAGCTTCGCCCGAGGACCGATGCGTAGGTCAGGGCGCGGCGCGTCACGGGCGACAACGAGTCGATCTGGGCGGCGATGGCGGCGTGCAGCGAATCGGGCACCGCTTCGACCGAGCCGAGCGACCGCGCCGCCGCGGTCCACTCTTCGACGACGAGGGGGCTGCCGGCCGCCTTGGCGACGATCGAGTCGATCTCATGATTGCGGAGCGGGGCCGCCTCGGTTGCGGCGATCACCAGGGCGCGCAGGCTGGCGTCGTCGAGCGGCCCCACCGGGACGTGAGCTCCTCGTGAGGCCACGAAGCCCTCGTGGCCATCGCGCCGGACAACGACGAGGAGCCAGGGTCGGATCGAGGTCTCGATCTCGATCCGGCTCAGCAGGTGGGCCGACGACCGGTCGAGCCACTGGCCGTCCTCGACGACGACGATCAACGGCCCGGGGTGGCTGGACTCGAGCAGGTTCACGACGAGGTCAGCCGTCCGATCCGGCCGATGACTGATGCCGATGGCGTCGGCCTCTGGCGTCGACGGCACGTCGACGTGCGCGACCTGCCCGAGAAGTGGTGCCAACAGCACGAGCGACTCGTCGAACCGCCGTGTCGCTCGCAGCAACGCGGCCGCCATGACGTCGCTCTCGGCCCGCTCGATTCCCAGCAGTGCCCGCACCGGATCCCGAAACGGCCGGTACGGGCTCACGGCGCCATAGGGCTCCGCCCGCACGGCGAAGACCGGGACATCGGGACGCGCCGCGAGACCATCACGTACCAGCCGGGACTTCCCTACTCCGGTTGGTCCGGCCAGCGTGATGACGCCACCCCGGCCGGCCGCCACGTCGTCGATCGCCGCGGTGAGGACGGCCAGCTCCTCCTGCCGGCCGACGAGCGCCAGCGCGTGCCAGCCGGCGTGCGTCCTCATCCCGAGCTCGGCGCCGACGTCGTACACCACGGCCGGCTCCGACTTGCCCTTGAACATGAACGGACCGACGGGCCGGCTGTCGTACAAGGTGCGGGCGTGGTCGAGGACGCCCGGGTGGGCATAGATGGAGCCCGGCGGCGCGACCGACATGATGCGGGCCGCGGTGTTCGTCGTGTCGCCCATCGCCGAGTACGCGGCTCGCCACGGGGTGCCCAGCTCGGCGGCGAACACGTGTCCGCGATTCACCCCGATCTGCATCGGGAGCGGCAGCCCGCTCGTGGCGATCCGCCTCATCGCTCGCAGCATGCGCCCTTCGTCGTCCTCGCTGTTGGCCGGTGCCCCGGCCGCGCACATCACCTTGGCGCCGTCCTGATCGACGTCGACGGTGAGGATCACGACGCCTTCGGCTCGGCACGCCGCTTGGATCTCCCGCAGTGTCCAGTCGAGCACGTCGGCGGCGGCGTCGAGCTCTCGGCCCAGCAGGTGTTCAATTCCGGTGAACCGGACGAACGCGACAGTGGCGACACGATGGCCCGGCTCGGGGCTGTCGGCGACGGCACCGGCCAGGTCACTCGGCAGCAGCGACGTGACATCCACGCCTTCACTCGGGACCGAGGTGGCGGCGGGGAAGGACTCAGCCGGAGCGCGCCGCCATTCCAGGATGTGGTGGCCGTCCATCTGGCGCGCGACGGCACGAGTCGGCAGGTGGGTGGCGGTCTCCGGCGTGACGAAGATCTGGCCGGCCGATGCCGCGTGCTCAGCTGCCAGTGTGGCGCTCGTAACCGGCCCGAGGACCAACAGTTCCCGGGACGGCGCGCCCACGAGGAACAGGTGGATGTCCCCGCTCCCGATGCCCACCGACATCGACAAGCGCAGCCGGCCGGCCGACGTGACGGCGTCCGACTTCTGGCGCAAGGCCTTGCGCATCTCCACGGCCGCGCTGGCCGCCCGACGGGCGTGGCCGTCACCGTCGAACAGCAGCAGCAGCGCGTCGCC